>JAFTCT010000095.1 GCA_017454525.1 Clostridia bacterium | reverse complement strand
TTTCATTTGGCGCAAATACGCCAAATGAAACACCCCCTCTTGTATTTGTTTTTGTTGCGCCTGAAAGGCGGCCGTTTTCAGACGGTCTTCTGCTCGTAGAGCCGTTCCGCTTTTTCAAGATCGCCGTTGAGCGAAGCGAGGAAGATTTTTTCCCACTGCTTTTGTGTTCCGGCGTAGCTGACCGTCCGAAGGGACGGACAGTTGTAAAAAGCGCCCATTTCTATGACGGAAAGGGAGGAGGGCAGGGACACGGAGGAAAGCGCCGTGCAGTCACTGAAGACCCACGGGCCGATCTCGGCGACGCTTTCGGGGATCGCGACCTTTTCAAGCGACGAACAACTGTGAAACGCCGCGTTTCCGATGGCGGAAACGCTGTCCGGGATCTCGATCGAAGTCAGACAAGTGCATTCTCTGAAGGCGTTGATCCCGATATATTCGACCTTGCTGTGCAGGATGACGCTGCTGAGGCTCGTGCAGCCGTAAAAGGCGTGACTGACGACTTCGTGAATATCATCCGGCAGGATGAGGTCCTTCAGCAGTTCGCCGCCTATATAGAGCTCCGACCCGTTCACGCACGGGGTGGTCTCTTCGCCGTTCAGCGGCAGGGAAAGCCATGAGGCGAGGTCTCCCCGGTAATAGACTTTTTTTAACTGCGGACAATCGGCGAACGCCGAGCTGCCGATCGTCCGAAGACTTGCGGGAAGGGAGATCTTCTGCAGCGCCGCGCAGCCCTTGAACGCCGCGATCGCGACAGAAATGACGCCGTCGGGCAGGTCAAGTTCAAAGAGCGACGTACAGCCGGAGAAACTCTCCGCGCCGATCGACTGCAGCCCCGGGCTGAAGGTGACATTTTCGAGGGACGCGCAGTTCTTGAAAGCGCCGTGACCGTTGCTCTGACTGCCGATCTTCCGGACCTTATCGCCGAAGACGATCTCGCGGACCCGGGCGCGGACGCCTAAACACTCCGACGCCGTCGCCGGAACGGTACGGCAGTTGAAAACGATCTTTTCGATGCTTTCGCCGCTTAAAAAGGGGTTGGTGCCGCTTTCCGGGAAAAACGAGGTGTTATAGAAGACGGTTTTGAGAGACGACGCCTGATAAAAGGGCTGCGATCCGATCGACTCTATGCTCTCGGGCAGAACGATCTCTTCGATCCCGCACGCCGAAAAAGCTCTTGCGCCGATATGCCGCACCGAATCGGGGATCTGCACTTGGGTGATTTCGGTATGACCTTCAAAGGCGCGGTCGGAGATGCCGGTGACCGGTTTGCCGTTATAGGAGGCGGGGACGGTGATCAAGCCGGCGAGCTTTTCTTTTCCCGCCCTGACCGACCAGCCGTCTCCATCGTTATCGAGCTCAAAAGCAAGAACGTCCGCGACGTTCAGTCCGCAGCGCGTGCAGACGTCGTTTTCATAACTGTGCCCGAGCGCCGGGATCTCTGTGATCTCCACTTTGCCGCAGACCGAACAGACGCGCTTTTCACGCCCTTTTTCGGTGCAGGTCGGTTTTACCGTCTCGTCGACGATCATTGTGTGCGTGTGCGCCGGCGTTTCGGTCGGTGTCGGCGTTGCGGTCGGCGTCGGCGTTACGGTCGGCTCCGGCGTCTCGGTCGTCGGCGTTTCGGTCGGCTCCGGCGTTGCGGTCGGCGTCGGCGTTTCGGTCGGCGTCGGCGTTTCGGTCGGCTCCGGCGTCTCGGTCGGCGTCGGCTCGGACGCGCCGTGTGAGAGCGTCGGCACGGTTTCTTCTTCCATAGACGCCGGCATCGCGGCGTTCGTCGGTCCTTCCGGCGGCTTGGACGGCTCGCCTTTTCCGTACAGAAGAACGACGGCGAGCGCGGCGACGGCAAGAAGAAGGAAAAGCGCGGCTGCCGCGACGGCGATGATATATTTTTTTCGTTTCGGCGTATCGTGAACGATCTTTTCTTCCAGATCGTTCATACAATACAGGCAGAATCTGGCGTCGCTCGGCAGATCCTTGCCGCAATGGGGGCATTTCTTCATTTCTTGCCTCTGATCGTTTATGATAGCGGTGCGTTCCGCTCGCGCGGAACGTGACGCGCCGCGCCGCGATCCCGCGGCGCGGGCCTCTCTCTGTCGGAATTATACCTTTTTTGAAGACAAAAGGCAATGCTTTTTGTAAAAAAACTTAGTCGCCTCTATAAATTCCCGTACGTTCGTCCTGCCCCGTCTTTTTTGCCTGACTTTGCCAATGCGCGGCAATACACAAGAAACGCTTTCTTGTCCGACGTGCGGCAATGAGTTCAAAAATAATACGATCGGCATTAAAGATTTTTCGGATATAACAAGTCGGACACGTCACCTTCGCTTTTTGCGAAAATGACGCGTCCGACTCTTTTTACCTGTAAATCCTCAAAAAGCGCTTATTTCTTAAAGCTTTCCTCGACGGCGACAGCCACCGCGACGGCTGCGCAGTTTTTCGGGATAGTCGCAGAAAACAGCAGCGTCGTTTCCCAAAATCAAAAAAATACAAAAACCGGGAAGTCATTTAAGCCAATCCGCGATATCCATGATCCTGACGCCCTCGTACAGGTATTCCTCGTGGCGCGTTCTTGTGATGATCATCTTTGGATACGCGTCCTTGATTTGCAGTAAGGGCGATACTTCCCGCTTGAACGTATCAGGCTCCGAAATGCTGTCCGAAACCTGAATATAGATTTTTTCGCTGCGCTTGATCGCAACAAAGTCGATTTCCTTATTATACAGAACGCCGACATATACTTCATAGCCGCGCCTCAATAGTTCAACTGCAACGATGTTTTCGAGAACTCTTCCGTAGTCAAGGTTCTTCGTTCCGAGTTTTGCATACCTGAACGTATGGTCGGACAGATAGTATTTGTCGCTTGACGCGAGATACCTTTTGCCGTGAATGTCATACCGTCTGATTTTGTAAAAAGCAAAAGCGCTGCAAAGATACCGGATATAGTTGCCGACTGTTTTGTGATTGATCTTGTCTTTGTTTGCGGTCAGAGCGTCGGCAATGTTTCTGGCGGACGTCAGATTGGAGATGTTGTCCATCAGATAATCGACCAGTTTGTCCATCAATTCCGAATTTTTGATTTTGTATTTCTGGCGGATGTCGCGGACGATCAGCGTATCGAAAACGTCTTTGATATAGTCGTATTTCGCTTCCATATCACGGTAAAGATAGGAGCCGGACATTCCGCCTTCTTTCATATAGCGGTCGAAAGCGTCGTATAGGTTATCACAGCCGAAATACGTAAGATATTCCCGGAATGAAAAAGGGTAAACCTTGATCTCAAACGTTCTGCCGGTAAACAACGTGGCAAGATCGGAGCTCAAAAGAAAAGCGTTTGAGCCGGTCAAATAAATATCGTATTTCTCTTTTGCGTGAAGACTGTTGATTGCCAATTCAAAGCCCGTGCATAACTGAACTTCATCGATCAAAACAAAGTTTTCTTTTCCTTTGACATATGCTTTTTCGATATATGCGTGCAAAGCGTGATATTCTTTCAAATCTTCAAATTCAGTATAGTTGAAATTGATATGCACGATGTTGGCGTCCATGCAGTTTTCTGAAACGTATTCTTTGAAAGATTCCAGCAGTTTGGATTTTCCGCTGCGTCGAACGCCGGTGATCACCTTGATATCCGGCGTTCCGATCACATTTTTCAGTTTTTCAAGATAAAAATCCCGCTCGATCAGTTTCATATCGCTTATCACCTCAAGCGTATTATATCACATCCACTTCCCAAAATCAAGAGCTTTTTAATTATGGGAAATGAAAAAACGAAAACTTGGACACATCACTCTCGCTTCGGGCGAAAATGATGTGTCCAATTCTTTTTTGCTGTAAAACTTTCAAAAAGCCTTATTTCTTAAAGCTCTCCTCGACTGCCAAAGCCACCGCAACGGTCGCGCACGTTCGGCCGGATAAGATCAAGATTTCCCGAAAGCCCGTCCGCCCGGATCTCCAACTGCCGTTTCAGCCATCCGGACGGATGGAGTTCCGCGCAGGAAAACAGATCGTATCTTATAGACGCCTCGCCCTTTGCTCTTTTCGACGCATTATAACATATATTATTAATATATTCATATTAATATATTCGCGGTTTTTGTCAGATCGTTTTTTTGAAGAGAACCAAGGAAAAACACGATCGGCGAAATACGTCGTTTGGCCTCTGAATTATCCGCGACGCTGCCGAAAGCAGGTTTCACCCGTCTGCGCGGGCATAGACTTTCAATTCTTTCAGAACGTCCTCAAGAGGACAGCGTGCGAGCGCCGTCACCTTGTCCGCTCCTCCGTAAACGAGATAGAGATCTCCGTTGTAAATATATCCACCGCAGGGAAAAACGACGTTGTTGACGTCGCCCGTCGTTTCGTAGTTCTCGGTCGGTTCGAGCACCGGATAGGGAAGACGGGAAAGGATCCTGTGCGGATCGTCGGAATCGAGCAGCGCGATCCCCGCGCGGTAGCAGAACGGCCACCGGTCATGCGCTACGCCGTGATAGACGAACAGCCACCCGTCGGGCGTTCTGATCGGAGGCAGCGAACCGCCGAGCTTCCCTTCCTCCCAGGGCTGTTCGCCGGTCAACGCCACCGAACCGTTTTCATCCGGCGTATAATGCGCCCAGAAATTCTCGTCAAACAGATCATCAAGATCATCAAAATAATCGATCTGGATATTCGGCTCAAAGCGGTGCACGTAAGCGATTTTTCCGCCGATCCGCTCCGGAAACAGGAAAGCGTCTTTGTCGAAACGACGCGCCGGGACGACGCCTATCTTCTCAAAAACCGTGAAATCATCGTTCGTGCGCGCGAACGCCACGCGCGCCTGCCTGCCGTCCCACGCCGTATAGGTGATATAGATCTCCCCGTCCAGCGTGAAGATGCGCGGATCCTCCATGCCGCGGCTTTCAAGCGCGGTGGTCCGGGCAAGCGCCGGACGTGGATCGTCAAAGAGGAGACGCCCTTCGGGCGTCATCACAGCGTGCGCAATATAATTCTTCACATAATCGGGCGAAGCGCCGCCGCTTGGACGCGACAACTCTCCCCTGCGGTAGAGCAGATGCACGACCCCGTCTTTATAGTACGCGCCGGAATTGAATTTGGCTTCCAACTCGTTGTGCGGCACCAGCACCGTGCCGAGTTTTTCAAAGCGGATCAGGGAAAACGCCTCCGTTCCTCATTCGTAGTTATACTCATATTATATACCGCCCGCGCGGATTTGTCAACCCCGCGGATGATGAGCCCGAAAGACCGGCCGCCTTGCGTCAGTTGCAAGCAAGAAGATTTGAAAAAACGGACACATCACGCTCACTTTCCGCGAAAATGATGTGTCCAACTTTTTTCAACCTATAAAACCCTCAAAAAGCTTATTTCTTAAAGCACTCTTCAACTGCCGCCGCCGCGGCGGTCGTGCCCAAAAGTCTATTTACCATTTTTGTAAAAATCCATACAATACCCATTATTTGAATTGAACCGCCGTATGCCGAACGGGTGCACGTACGGTGGTGCGGGAGGGGGAATTTATTTCCCCCTACCCGATTTGCTTACGATTGTTCGACGGTGAGGTTGATCGAGCCGTACCGGGTTTCGGCGCTGCACGTGCCTTCGCCTGAAGACTGCGGCACGCGCACGCTGCCGGTCGAAGAATGCGCGGCGAAATTCTTGCCGGTTCGCAGTGATCCGCGGATGCTGCCGGTGAAAGAGTTCAGAACGACGTTTTCTCCGTCGCAGCGCCCAAGCGTAATGTCGCCGGTTCTCGTCGTGACCGAGAGGGTATCGGAGGCGACAACATCTGCAAGTGAAGCCCAGCCGGTGGAAACGGTCACCGTGACGTTTTTTGCCGTCACGTCCATTGCCAAGATGCCGCCGGTGCTCGCTTTGACGATGATGCCGTTTGACGTGTGGACGTTTTGCAGCGTGACACTGCCGGTATGCTGTTCGACCGTCAGGTCTTCAGCGGAAACGCCGCGAACGGTCGCCAGTCCCGTAGAACAGGAGATTTCGAGTTTCCCCGAAACGTCGGCGAAGAAAGCGACCGAACCGGTTGCGGAGGAAACCTTTGCGTGCTCAAATGAAAACTCTTCCGGCACCGTGACATAACCGGTACTTGCGGTTACCGTCAGATCCGTATAGGACGTGGCGGGCAGATAAACGACGAATTCCGATTTGCGCGTGTAAATACTCGCAAAGACGTGAACGTCGGCTTGCTCGACGGTAAGCACGCCGTCTTTCACAGAGACTGAACGTTTCCCGATGTCGCCGCCCTTATACTCCGCGCGGCAGGAGCCGTCGGTCGAGAGTTTGAAACGAATATCTGCGCGGACGTCCGCAGAAATGCTGTTGAAGGTGTCGGTGACGGGGAAGGTTTCTTCGACGGTATTGACGGTATCGAAGATCGTCGTATCAAAGCCCGACGCGGCAAACGCCGCCGTGAAGACGGCAGCGCCAATCACGAACAGGGCAAGTCCTGCGAGCAGGACGATCAAAAGAGATTTTCTCATGCCTTTTTCTCCTTTCCGACGAAGAACGATTTGATCCCAAGCAGGATGTTTTTCATCAGTCTTGCCGTGCCTCTCGCCGTATAGACGACCGCCGGCAGCATCAGCAGCGCCAGTCCCGCGAGCGCGAACGCGCAGCCGATGGCGCACACGCCAGAATAGGGCTTGCCGAGTACAAAAAAGTACACGGACAGCGGGATGCTCGCAAGTGCCGACACGCCGAACGAAAGCAGGAACGCGCCTTCGACGATGACCGCCACCCACAAAAGAATAAAGAATACGAAGATCAGCACGCCTGCGGTGATCAGCAGCGGCAGCCAGAGCGGCGCGCCGAGCACCAATAACACGATCTGCCACTCCTGAAGTCCGTGTTTCGGTTTGATCCGTTCCTTCACGATCTTCGTGATCGGCGTTTCGGACACGATCTGCTTTGCGATTGCGTCGGGCTCGCCCACGGCGGAAACGGCTTCCTCTTCGGTCATGCCGTCCTCGACGCGGTCGTCGATCATTTCCGAATAATATGCAAGCGATTTCTTGACGTCCTCTTCGGGCAATCCTGTCAGCCGCGCTTGCAGCGCCGACAGAAATTCATTTTTTGTCATTTGTGCCATCCTCCCTCGTCACAAATTCGTAGATTGCCTTGATCTCTTTCCACTCTTCGGTGAAATCGGCGATGCGCTTTCGCCCCGCCTCGGTGATATGATAGTACTTTCGCAGCCTGCCGTTGTGCTCCGCCGAGCGGACCGTCAGCATATCGTTTTCCTCCAGCCGCCGCAGGATCGGATAGAGCGTGGACTCCGAGATCTCAACGAACGGTTGCAGGTCCTTGACGATTTTGTAGCCGTAGCTGTCCTCACTGCGGATCGCCGCTAACACGCAGACATCGAGCAGTCCTCTTTTGATTTGAATATCCATACCATGCCTCCCTTCGCACAATACTATATCACGCATAGTATTGTTTGTCAAGAGGTATTTTCATATTTTTAAAAAAATTCTTTTGCTGTGAAAAAAGGGGCTGTAAAAAAACGCCCCGCCAAAACAAAAAGGATCTCAGCGATGAGGTCCTTTTTGTTTGGAAGTAGGAAAACGTAAAAAGAATGCATATTTCGGTTTTTTGTTTGTAAATCTCTTAAAAAGCCTTGTTTCTTAAAGGCCTCGACAGCCGCAGCCACCGCGACGGCAGCACCTACCTGCGGGACGGTTGACCGTTCTGTTCCTGTTTGATCTATTCTTTCAGTATTTTCAAATAGGCGTCCAGTCTTGCGTTGATATATCCGGCGAACAGGTTCTCCATAGCGGAAAGGTCGTGTTTCACGTAAAACGCGTCAAAAGCGTTGTAATAGGCGACCCTGTCGGCGAACTTGATATCGATCGGCGGATAGCCGGCTTTCATCAGCTCCAAATTGACAAGCAGTCTGCCGGTTCTGCCGTTGCCGTCGATAAAAGGGTGGACGCCCTCAAATTCGATGTGAAAACGGGCAAGCTTCGTCACAATATGCTTTTCGCTTGCGGCATAGTCCCGAAGAAGCCGCTCCATTGCCGGTTCGATCAAGTAGGGCAGAACCGGTTCGTGATGCGCGCCCATGATGCGGACGGGGACTCTTCTGTAAACGCCCCGGTCGTCCTTTTTGTCGGCAAGGACAAGATAGTGGATCTGCTTGATCACGCGTTCGGTCAGCGGCGCGTTCTCTTTTACAAGCTCTTTGACGTAATCAAACGCCTCCTTATGGCCGATCGCCTCTAAGTGATCTTTGAGCGGTTTTTGATCGATCGTCAATCCGCGCAGGACAAGGTCGGTCTCCCGCAGCGTCAGCGTATTGCCCTCGATCGCGTTGGAGTTGTAGGTATATTCGATCGAAAACTCCTCGCCCAGCCGCTCGAGTTCCCCTTCCGTCAGAGGTCTTTTTCCCGCCAGTTCCTGCTTCTTGCGATCGATCCGAGAAAGAAGGCTCTCCTTTGATCTGAATCTTCCGTCTGCCGGCTTTTCGGCGCTCCTCGGGATCTTCCAGCCGCGTCCTTCCTGATAGGCTCCGGGGATTTTTCCTTCGGAACAAAGCACTCTGATCCTTCTGTCGGAAACGCCCCATAGGGCGGACGCTTCTTTTGCGGTCATATACACAAGCTCTCACCTCCGATGCGTATTATATCACGTTATCGGAATAATGTCAAGTTTATCGGAACAATATATTGCGGAATAGCGGAACAATATCTCGCAAACAGCCGGAACAACCGTATTTGTTGAAACAGAAAAATTTGGACACATCACGCTCGCTATATGCGAAAATGGTGTGTCCGATTCTTTTTTTGTTATAAAAAACATAGGCGTTGATCGAAATATCGTTGTGAAGCGAGTCTTTCAAATGCCTGACGCTTTATAGCAGTTCTCGTCAACGTCTGAAACAGGCGTGTTCTCGCCGACATAAGGCAGAATTTTCAGATAAGACTGCTTATAATGATTGATCGTTCCTTCTCTGAGATTTCTCGTTCTGCAGTCAGCCAGATACAGGTCGCAACCTTCTTTCATCGTGAGCGTTGCAGGCAGCAATTTCTTTTTTTCATACAGACCCCCGGATATAATAAGTTGGACACATCACCTTCGCGCCAGCGAAAATGATGTGTCCAACTCTTTTTTGCTGTAAAACTTTCAAAAAGCCTTATTTCTTAAAGCTTTCCTCGACTGCCACAGCCACCGCGACGGTCGAAAACGGTTTTCCTCGTCAGCGCTGCAGAATTACGTCGTCCGCCGAAACGATAAAGTCGAAGGGCTCCCACCCGTTCGGCCGATCCCTACACATAAGAAAATGTATTTCATATCGACCGTCGACCTTATAGAATTCCTGATACAAAAACGTTGTGCCGCGCAGCGCAGTCTCCTTTTTCAGAACGACGCAGTTTTTCAGTCTGAAACCGGTCAGGTTGGTCATTCCGCCGTTGTCGATCCTGATGACGAGATCTTTTCCGACCTTCCGGCAGGAAATCACGCGAGTGTCGTGCAGTTTCATCTGATCGACAAAGTCCGGTACGCTGTCCCCGAACGAGGCGGCGAACGCCTTTTCGTAATCGGAATACGCGCGCTGAACCGCTTTCATATTTGTTTTGCAGAACTGTCTGATCGCCTTCTTCACTTCGGGCGACGAAACGTCGAGCGCCAGAACGCGAATGTCGGCGACTTCACGCAGGATCTCATCCGGCAGGACGCTTTGAAGACGACGGATCTTCGCACGCTGCATATTTCTGAACTCTTTTTTCTCTTTTTCCTCGTCAAAAGGCGGACGGTTATTCCGGTCTGCGCGTAAGTTTTCGATCATTTCTTCCTGAAATCTCCGCGCCGTTTCCAACTCCTCCGCACTCATCGGCGTCCCGTCAACATGTTCCGCCTGAACGCCGTCGCCGAAGATGCGTTGAATGAAATCTTCCACGTCGAATTCCGCCACCTGTTTTTGCAGTTCCAGCCATTCCTTTTCTTTTCGTGCGCAGAGCTTGCGATAGTACGCTTCAGAATAGGTTTTGGCATATACGGAAGCGTGCAGTCCCAGATGCAGGTCTGTTTTCTGCATTGTTTCATACCATTCTTTTGTCATATATCTCATATCATTTCCTCCCGGTCATACCGTACCGCGCGGCTCGCCGTACTCTCTTTTCATCGCTTCCGTCGAGATCACCCACTGCTTGCCGAATTTGCAGGCGTCCACGCCCTGCACCAGCTTCCCGTAGGCGATCGCTTTGCGCAGGGTGCTTTCGTTCAGCCCCCACAGCTCGGTCGCGTCGGTGAAGGCGATCAGCCCGTCAAAGGGCGATTTGACGGCTTGCCCGTTTTCAAAAAGCTCATCGCAGGAGAGATCTAAATCGTCGTTCCAGACGATTCCGTAACCGCCGACGTCCACTTCCACGGAAGAGAAGAGCGCCGGATCGTCTGCAAGCGTCCTGAAAGCCGCCCATTTTTCAAAGAGCGGTTTGACGTCGTAAATTTTCGTCACGCCCTCGGCAAACTGCACGCAAAGCTTATATTCCGGCAGCGCGCCGACCGATTTGATTTTGTGAAACATATTTCCCCCTTATTCGAGCGGAGACAACTGCTTGAATTCCTGCGTTTCCCACATTGCGAGAAGATCGCCTTTGTGCAGTCCGATCCATTCTCGCACCATCGAGAGCGCTTTGGGCGGCAGATGTCCTTCCATCACTTCGCCCGTCTGAATATCGATCGCCGCCATGTCCTCGCCGTACAGAGCGTGAATGTGCGGCGGATTGTGCTCCGCTTGTTGAAAATACATTCGAATAACGATTCCATAGAATCTTGATAAAACCGGCATGACTTTCTCCTCTTGGTGTTTCTTTCACTTGCATTATATCACGGTATCGTGATTTTGTCAAGGGCGTTTTCAAAAAACTTGGACACATCACCTTCGTTTCCACGAAAATGATGTGTCCAACTTTTTTCAACCTATAAAAATGTCGTTTTCGCCGTCGGAACGGACCGTTCTGCGGCGCATTGCTCCTTCCGCAAAGACCGGATATCCGCGCGGAGAAAGACTTGACGCACGGGAGTTTTGAATCATTCAAACAGAGTGCAGCCGTGCGCCTTCAGAAAGGCGATCCTCTCTTCAAAAAATGCCCTGCTGACGTTGAACCTTGCCGAAAGGCAGTTCAGGCACTGGCACTGCTGCGCGCCTCTGTTCACGGCTTTGCGATACATTGCGATCTCGTCGGAAGTGAGGACCGCGCCGCAGGAAAAGCAGGTCTTCGGGTCGGCGTTTTTGCCGCACGCCTGTGCTTTCACGGCGTCAGACCCTTTCAAGATACGCGCGATAGAGTCTGCACGCGTGCTTTTCAAGCACCGGCACGAAATAATCGCGCTTGACGCCGAGGTCCTCCCCGGTAAACAGATCGGTCAGGCGCAGTCCGACGCCGGAAGCGTACGGAAGTCCCGCGTCCGCGAAGATGAAGGGCATCCCCGCGCGGTTGTCGGAAAGATTGAACATTCCGATGACGAAGCCGCCGTCCGACATGTGCCGGATGAAGACCGGGCGGTGACCGCCTCTGTTGCCGACCATAAAGGGATCGCGGCATTCTTCGTCCTGATCGACGGCGATCAGCTCTTTGTTCAGAAGCAGATCCTTTGAGAAACCGTCCATAGTGCGCACGTCTCCGCCGATCATCAGCGGAACGCCCATAAAGCACCAGAGCGCGAAGTGCGTTCTGTATTCCTCGTCGGTCACGCGGTTTTCGCTGTCACCGACGTTGCCCTTTCCGTACATGCCGACCACCAGCATATCGGGATCGTTGAAGCAGCCGGAAGCGTTGGTGGGAAGGTTTTCAAACTGGCTCTCGGCGATATCCCTGATTGAAATATAGTTGTCCCAGATATCGCCGGTCGAACGGTACATGTGCGCGCCGATCGAACGCATCCACTTCCAGGGCTCTTCTCTGCCCCACTGGCACGCGGAGAAGAGGATTTCTCTGCCGCTCGATTTCAGCGCCATGCTCATGGTGTGGTAGGCGAGCTTGCAGTCCGCGCGTTCCGGGAAATTGCAGAAGTCGTATTTCAGAAAATCGACGCCCCACTCCGCGAAGGTGCGCGCGTCCTCGAATTCGTGTCCGAAAGAGGAGGGGAGCCCCTGGCAGGTGCGCGTGCCCGCGCAGGAATAGATGCCGAATTTCATCCCGCGCTCATGGATATAGTCGGCAAGACAGCGCATCCCGTGCGGGAATTTCGCGGGATCGGGCACCAGCCTTCCGTTTTTGTCGCGCTCGCCGGTCATCCAGCAATCGTCGATCACGATGTATTTATATCCGGCGTCGCGGTACCCTTTTTCGACCATCGCGTCGCAGGTTTCGATGATCAGCTGCTCCGAAATGTTTCCTCCGAAGGTGTTCCAGGTGTTGAAGCCCATAGGCGGTCTTTTTGCAAGCATTTTTCTCGTCCCTTTCCTTGTTTTTTCTCGGTTTTCGTTTGATGACAGTATATACCATTACGGGCGTTTTGTCAAGTACCGCGCCCTGCAGCGACGGCCATCGAGTCGTTTCCGGAGTTGCTTCGCGAGAAGCGTGAAACGAATCTCCTGACGGTCTGAGGTCCATCATCCCGACGTGCGCCGGAACAGAGGAGGAGCCGGCGAACTGCGCGTCGCCGTGCATACGTCGGCAATGCCTTAAAGCGGCCAAAAATGAGCACTTTTTGAGGCGTTTTACTGCTTTTTTCAAATGTTGCAAATATCAGTTGGACACATCCCCCGCTTTTGCGAAAGGATGTGTCCGTTTTTTATTCGACTCTGCCGCGGCGGCGAGCAATGAGAAGCGATCAGAGCTGACTCTTGTACAGTTCGACGATCTCCCCGACGCTGGTATCTCTCGGGTTGCCGGGGCGGCATGCGTCGTCGAACGCCGATTGCGCAAGGAAAGAGACGTCTTCTTCGTGCAAAATGCCCTTGAGGTTTGCGGGGATGCCGACGTCTGCGGAGAGCTGTCTGACGGCGGCGATCGTTGCGTTGGCGGCTTCTTCGTCGTTCATGCCGTCAATGCCCGCGACCTCCATGGCTCTGCCGATCGCGCGGTAGCGCTGTCCCGATACGCACTTGTTGTATTCAAGCCCCACGGGCAGCAGGATCGCGCAGGCAACGCCGTGAGGCGTGTCGTAGAGCGCGGAAAGGCCGTGCGCCATGCTGTGCACGATGCCCAGACCCACGTTTGAGAAGCCCATACCGGCGATATACTGCCCGAGCGCCATTCCTTCGCGCCCTTCCGGGGTGTTGGCGACGGCGCCGCGCAGGTTCTTTGAAATCAGACGGATGGCCTCGAGATGGAACATATCGGAAATGGCGCAGTGTCCTTTGGTGATATAGCCTTCAATGGCGTGGGTGAGCGCGTCCATGCCGGTGGCTGCCGTCAGTCCCCTGGGCATGGTCGACATCATGTCGGGATCGACGACGGCGATTTCGGGAATGTCGTTGACGTCTACGCAAACGAACTTGCGCTTTTTTTCAACGTCGGTGATGACGTAGTTGATCGTGACCTCCGCCGCGGTTCCCGCCGTGGTCGATACCGCAATGGTGAAAACGGCGTGATTCTTTGTCGGCGCAACGCCCTCCAAAGAACGAACGTCGGAAAACTCGGGATTGGTCGCGATGATCCCGATCGCTTTTGCCGTATCCATCGAGGAGCCGCCGCCGATGGCGATGATGCAGTCAGCGCCCGAAGCGTTGAACGCCGCCACGCCGTTCTGCACGTTTTCGATGGTGGGGTTCGGCTTGATGTCGCTGTAAACCGTGTAGGGAATTTCCGCCTTTTCAAGTAAGGACGTGATCTTCGCCGTCACGCCGAATTTGATCAGGTCTGCGTCAGACGTCAAAAACGCCTTCCTGAAGCCCCGCGCCTTCAACTCCGGAACGATGTTTTCGATCGCTCCGTGTCCGTGATAAGAAATGGTGTTCAATACGATTCGATTTGCCATAGTTGCCTCCTTAAAAATTGTTTGTTGATACTATTATAACATTTTTTCGGATTTTTGTAAAGTTTTTTGCGTTTTTTCTGTCGCCGGGTATTGTTTTTCGGAACGGCCGGATCTTATTTGTCAAAAGATCTCCCAGATTGTAAATCGGACACGTCATCCCGCATCCCTGCGAAATGACGTGTCCGATTCTTTTTTGCTGTAAATCTTTCAAAAAGCCTTATTTCTTAAAGCTCTCCTCGACCGCGACAGCCACCGCGACGGTAGCACCTACCATCGGGTTGTTGCCCATACCGATAAGTCCCATCATCTCGACGTGTGCCGGGACGCTGGAGGAACCCGCGAACTGCGCGTCGCTGTGCATTCTGCCCATCGTATCGGTCATGCCGTAGCTGCTCGGTCCCGCCGCCATGTTGTCGGGGTGCAGGGTTCTGCCGGTGCCGCCGCCCGAAGCCGCAGAGAAACACTCGTTTCGAAGTGTTTTCATACTTGACTTTTCTTTCGCCGTGAGTTATAATATATTTATGAAAACTGTACTGATAAAAGAGGACATCCTGTCCCGGAACAACGAACGCGCGAAGGACGTGCGCGACTTTTTGAAAAAGAAGAACGTCTGCTACGTAAATCTGATGTCTTCGCCCGGTGCGGGCAAGACGACCCTGCTGACGAAGCTGATCCCGGCGCTTCAAAAAGAGTTCCGCATCGGCGTGATCGAGGCGGATATTGACTCGGACAAGGACGCGCTCACGATCGAACGGGCGACGGGCGTCCGCACGATACAAATGCATACAGGCGGCGCCTGCCACATCACGTGTCAGATGAGCGAGGAGGCGCTCGAAGCGCTCGGAACGGACGGACTGGACGCGGTCTTTCTCGAAAACATCGGCAATCTCGTCTGTCCCGCGGAATTCGACACCGGAGCGGATCTGAATCTTGTCCTGCTCAGCGTGCCGGAGGGGGACGACAAACCGTTAAAGTATCCGCTGATGTTCGAGGTCGCGTCCGCCGTGGCGGTGACGAAACTCGACGTCGCGCCCGTTTTCGATTTTGACAGAGAAAAAGCTATGAACAATATCAGAAAACGCAATAAAAACGCAGACGTGTTTTTCACCTGCGCCGCAACGGGCGAGGGCGTGGAAGAACTCGCGGAATATTTGAAAAACAAAATTGCGAAAAAAATAAGAGTATTATAAGAAAGGATCAACCATGGAAAAAGCGAACAAAAGGATCTGTATCATCGGCGGAGGTCCCGCAGGACTTGCGTGCGCGGTCTATCTTGAAAAGAAGGGGTATACCGATTACGTCATCTACGAAAAACTGAACAAGGTGGGCGGAAAGGCTTATTCCCCCCGGATCGAAGCGAATGGAGAGAGCCGTACCTACGAAACGGGAGCGATCATGGGCGCGATCACCTACCACGCAGTTTCCGAAATGGAAGAGTTCGGCGGCTACTACCACAAAGGGCCCGATTTCAAAAAAGGGGAACCCAATATGCGCCGCGAATACCGCAGCGTAACGGGCGAGAAAATCGAGCCGTTCAACCCCAAAGTCGACAAATCTCTGAAAAAAACCATCGGACTTCTCAAGCTGAAAATGCAGTTCAAGAAACTGAAGAAGCTGATGGAGGCAAAGTACGCAGGCTACGACTGCTACGGTCACGTAGGCGTTGCAAGCGGCAGTTACAGCGGCATTTCCAAGATCGTTAAAAACGCGGACGGATCCAACGCAGGCGAGGCGTTTCCGAACTATATAAAGGGAACGAACCCGAATCTTAAAGACCTTGCTCTGCCCTTCAAGAAATTCTGCGAGATCAACAAGGTCCCGGAGGTACAGCGCATCTGGATCGCGCCGTACACCTCCTTCGGCTACGGCTATTTCGACGAGATCCCCGCGGCGTACGTGCTGAAGTATCTCGATATGACGACCGCCGCCGAATTCGTCGGCCTCCGTCTGTGGACGTGGCAGGACGGCACACAGGAGATCTACGAGAGCGTGAACCGGAAGCTGAAGCACCCGGCGCTGCTCAACACGGAGGTCGTGAAGGTCGAACGTCCCGACGGAAAAGTCAATGTCACCGTCAGAAACAAGGACGGAGTCGAAAGCACCGAGATCTTCGATAAACTGATCGTCACAACGCCTCTCGACTATTTCAAGGATTACGCGGACGCTTCCGCCGAAGAGCGCGAACTCTTCTCCAAGATCGTGCACGAAAAATACGTCGACTTCATCGCCCGCTTCGAAGAGGACAAGGGACCGGTCATATCCGGCTATATTTTCGAGAATATGGAGCCCGAACGCCTCGGCCACGCCATGGTTTACTACCACAGATGGGAAGATTTCGGCAAGAACTGCCCCTGCACGGTATACGCGCTGCGCAATCACACAGGCGATCCCGACGTTCCTTACGATAAAACGCTCGGGTTGATGAAGGACGACATTGAGAAGGCGCTGAAATTCCCGATCAAGGAAGTTCTTTACGCGCAGGAGAGTTATTACTGCCCGCACGTTTCCCCCGAGGATTACGGAAAAGGCTGGTACGACAGGCTTGAAAAGATCCAGGGCGTGAACAATACGTATTACGCAGGCGAGATCCTCAGCTTCGGGGATATGGAAGACACCTGCGCCGCAAGTAAAGATATCATCGGCAGATTCTTCTGATGGAAGTAAGAACGATACTGCTGTCAAAAAGCGTGTTCGAGGATAACGATCGTGCCGCGGACGAACTGCGCGCCGCCCTTCGCCGAAAAGGGACGGTTCTTGTGAACGTGATGTCCTCTCCCGGCGCGGGAAAGACGACGCTGCTCGTCGCGCTGATCAGACGCCTTGCAAAAAGCCGCCGGATCGGCGTGATGGAAGCGGATATCGACTCCGACGTCGACGCCGTCACCGTGGCGAAGGAGACGGGGTGTCCGTGCGTACAGCTTCACACGGGCGGCATGTGTCACCTCGACGCCGGGATGACCGGGCAGGGGCTTCGGGAACTCGGCGACGGATTCGATCTCATTTTCCTCGAAAACGTCGGAAATCTTGTCTGCCCCGCGGAGTACGACACCGGCGCGACGTTCAGCATGGTGATCCTGTCCGTTCCCGAAGGGACCGACAAACCGCTGAAATACCCCCTGGTGTTTCAGAAATGCGATCTCGTCGTGATCAGCAAGACCGACGCGCTTCCTTATTTTGATTTTGACCTCGAAGAATGCCGGAGGAACGTCGGCGAGCGGAACGGCGGCGCCTGCGTGATACCGGTCTCCGCGAAAACCGGAGAAAACATGGACGCTCTTGAAAACTGGTTTATAAAGAAATTAACAGAGGTGTGAGTTATGCCAAAACAAAGCGACGCTGTAAGAAGCGAATACCAAAATGAGAAGGATCTGCAAAAGAATTACGCAAAGCTTGCCAGAAAGATCACCGACGTGGTCGTGCACAAGATCGGCGGAGTGAGCGCAGACGACCCGGAATACTGGGGACTTCGCGAGATGCTTACGCCCGAGATGGTGGATATGTGCAACAAGATGAAGCTGCGCCGTCACTACACGCTCGACGATCTGATCAAACTTCACAAGGGCGTGGATCCCAAGCACATCGAAGAAGTATACGAACAGATGTCGGTGATCGGCATCATCGAATACGACTACGGCGACAACTACACGCACAACCTCAAAAACGACCATCCGATCGAAAACGCGCCGAAGATCAAGCGCTACCGTCTGCCGTTCTTCGTGCCCGGCAGCGCAGAGCTCTTCAACTCGTCCGTTGACAGGATCGAAAAGAATCCCGCCGTCACTTCCTTCTTTGAGAGGATGACGTTTATCCCGCTTGCGGGGATCACCCATATGGTTGCTCCGGGCGGAATGGGCATCGGAATGCATACGATCCCGGTCGAGAAAGCGATCGACGCCAATCAGGAGGCGATCTCTCTGGAACGCATCTCCTACTGGCTCGACAAATACGACGGTCACATTGCCGCAGGCATCTGCTCCTGCCGCGCTTCCCGCGCCGTTCTCGACGAGGGCTGTACCGACGACGTGAACGACTGGTGCGTCCAGCTCGGAGATATGGCGGACTACGCCGTTGAAACACACCGCGCGCACTACATCACCAAAGAGCGCGCCATGGAGATCTTTGAACTTGCCGAAAAGAACGGTTACGTTCACCAGATCACCAATATCGACGGCGAGAACAAGATCTTCGATATCTGCAACTGCAACGTGCGCATCTGCAACGCGCTCCGCACGAGCATGCTGTTCAATACGCCCTATCTGTCGAGAAGCGCCTACACCTCGAAGGTCGACCGCGAAAAGTGCGTCGCCTGCGGAAAGTGCGTGGAGATTTGTCCCGCCGGCGCCGTGAAACTCGGCCAGAAACTCTGCCGCAAGGACGGATCGGAGGTCAAATACCGCCATTCCATTCTGCCCGACAAGGTCCGCTGGGGAGAATACGCATGGGATGAGAACTACCGCGACAGTCAGGTCGCGTCCAATACGTACGCCTCGGGAAGCGCTCCCTGTAAGGCGGCGTGCCCCGCGCACGTGCCGATCCAGGCGTATCTGAAGCTGGCCAGAGACGGCAAGTACCGCGAGGCGCTCGCGATGATCAAGACCGAGAACCCCTTCCCGTCGGTATGCGGAAGAGTCTGCAACAAGCGCTGCGAGGACGCCTGCACGAGAGGCACGATCGACGCGCCCGTCTCAATCGACGCCGTCAAAAAGTTCGTGGCGGATCTTGAACTGAAAGATCAGGACCGCTACGTGCCGGAGAAGGTCGTGCAGTCCCTGGTCGGCGACTGGAAAGAAAAGATCGCGATCATCGGAGCGGGCCCTGCGGGCCTTTCCGCCGCGTATTATCTTGCGGAAATGGGATATGCGCCCACGGTCTTTGAAAAGAATCCGACGCCCGGAGGTATGCTCACCTACGGCATTCCCAGCTACAAGCTGGAAAAGGACGTGATCGAAGCCGAGATCGACGTGCTGAGAAAGATGGGAGTCGAGATCAGATGCGGCGTCAACGTCGGCGAGGACGTGACGATCGGCGAGCTGCGCGAGCAGGGCTATAAAGCGTTTTACATCGCGATCGGCTGCCAGGGCGGCAGACGCCCCGGCGTTCCGAACGACACGGCAAAGGGCACGGACGTCGCCGTATCCTATCTCAGAAAGAACTATGAAAAGCGCGAACCGTTCGGCGGCGACGTGGTGGTCGTCGGCGGAGGAAACGTCGCCGTCGACTGCGCGAGAAACGCGCACCGTCTCGGCGCCGCGAGCGTAAAAATGTTCTCTCTCGAGTCGCGCGAGATCATGCCCGCTACAAAGCAGGAGATTGCGGAAACCCTCGAAGAGGATATCGCGATCGAAAACGGATGGGGACCCAAAGAAGTCCTCACAAACGAAAACGGCGAAGTGACGGGCATCGTTTTCAAACGCTGCACGTCTGTTTACAACACCGACGGCAAATTCGCTCCGGAGTATGATGAAAACGACACCGTCGAAGTGAAAGCCGACAAGATCGTGTTCGCGATCGGACAGACGATCGAGTGGGGCAAGCTGCTTGACGGCACCAAGGTGGAATTCTGGCACGGAAACTATCCCGTTGCGGATAAATTCACCTATCAGACCGCCGAAGAGGACATCTTCGTAGGCGGCGACGTTTACACCGGCCCGAAGTTCGTGATCGACGCCATCGCTGCGGGACATGAAGCCGCGGAGAGCCTGCACCGCTTCGTCCGTCCGAAGGCGCATATGACCATCGGCAGAAACCGCCGCGCGTACACGCCGCTCAACACCGAAGACATCTCTGTTCCGGATTACGATACGGCGGGCCGTCAGGAAGCCGGAATGGACGAAAGCGAAGATCACAGAACGTCCTATAAGGATCTGCACCTCACGCTGACCGAAGAGCAGGTCAAGATCGAGACCTCCCGGTGTCTCTCCTGCGGCGCGTCCTACGTCGACCCGAACAAGTGCATCGGCTGCGGTCTCTGCACGACGAAGTGTCAGTTCGACGCGATCCATCTGATCAGGGACAATCCGAAGTGTTCGGATATGCGCGTAGCGGAAGACAAGGTGACGGGGCTTCTCAAATATGAGCTTTCCCGTATCGGCAAGATCATCGTGAACGCCGGCTCGGAAGACGCCAAGATCATGCGCGAGAAGCGCAAGGCGTGGAAAGCGGCGCAGAAGGAAAACAAATAATGCACGAGCTCGGAATTGTGATGAACGTGCTGGAACAGGCCGACGCCGCCGCCGCCGAATACAACGCCGAAAAAGTCATGAAGGTGACAATGGAGGTCGGAGAGGTCAGTTCGATCGTTCCGGATCTGTTCATCGACGCATTCAACTGGGCAAAAAAGAAGACGGACTATCTGAAGGATGCCGAGCTTGAAATGATCATCATTGAAGGCAGGACTTACTGTAAAAGCTGCGGCGGGACCTACCGGACGACCGAGCACGGAAAGAAGTGTCCGTACTGCGGAAGCGTAGACACTTATCTGCTCACGGGCGATCAGGTGATCATCAAAGATATCGAGGCTCTTTTCAAAGAAGCAACGGGCGGCGGCCCCGATCCGTCGGAATAAACAAAAAACGTCCCCCTGAAACGGTGTTCCCGTTCAGGGGGCGTTTTGATCCGATCGTTTTCTTTTTGAAAAGCGCGTTCTTGATCACGCCTTTGGGGTCTTTGATCAGCAGGATCACAAGCGGGATGATCAGTCCGAGCGCAACGACGGACAAGCCGGGGAACATGTCGCTCAGCATATCGGCGGGAGCGGGTGTGAAACAGGATGCGTCGGGTTTTGCATAGCCGAGGCCCCGGTGTGCGGGCGAAAAAGGTCTTTATCGGGGTCGTCTTCAAGCGCGGCGTAAGCATTGTACGGACCTTCATACAGGACCCGGATCAAACAAGTCGGACACGTCATCCCGCATCCCTGCGAAATGACGTGTCCAACTCTTTTTTGCTGTAAAACTTTCAAAAAGCCTTATTTCTTAAAGCTTTCCTCAACCGCGACAGCCACCGCGACGGTCGCGCCGACGGTCGGACGGATGCCCGTTCGGTTCAAACCGACAAGTGATTTCGGCAATCTGTCGGCAATTCTCTTTTTCGTTGAATTGGCTTGACAAGCAGGGACACATATGGTAAAATTTTGTTGTATAGGGGGCGACACCCATAGAAAAAAACGGGATACAACAAGTGAATAATTCACACGAAGGGGGAGATACCCATAGAAAAAAACGTGATCGTGTTGGATGAAAGCGGAAAACAGATCGGCAAAACCTTCCCGAAAAGGGCGAAGGGGCTGGTCAAAAACGGCAGGGCACGCTTCATCGACGAAACAACGATATGCCTTGCGTGTCCGCCGGAAAATGATTTTTCGGAGGATATAGAAATGAATACCGATATAAAGAATGAGCAAACCCCGACAGCAGAAGAAGAGACAAAAACCGCGGAAACCGTCGCACAACCGCCGGAAACGGTGGAAGTGAAGCTGATGCGCTATCAGAACGGCATGGAAAACTGGCACGGCGAAGTGCAGATCCTTTTCTGTCCGCAGTATGAAAACGGAAAAAACGTTGTTCCGCTTTACAGCAAGGACGTGCAATTCACGATCTTCATCACCGATTGCTATGACAAAACGAGGGTGATCAAATTATACCCGTCGACGATCTACAACGAAGGCGCGGTAAGAGGGCTTGCGATCATCCGCTTCCAGCCGTGCTTGGCGGAAGGCGAAAACCGCTTTGTTCCGGAGAAAGGAAAGTCCTACTGGATGTCTTTTTCCGCGGTCGGAACCGACGGCAAGGTTTACGTCTCCGATGAAAACGAGATGCGCCTCAACGCCGAGCCGATGATCAACGGCAAGTCGAAGGGCG
The DNA here is from genome assembly GCA_017454525.1 of Clostridia bacterium. GTDB lineage: Bacteria > Bacillota > Clostridia > Oscillospirales > CAG-272 > UBA11512. Next base: position 15,511 of record JAFTCT010000095.1, on the reverse strand, counting down.
GGAACGAAGGAAAGACAGTGAATTCTCACATCTATGTCAACGGCGTTCCGGTCGATTTGTCGGAGCTTTCCAAATTGTCGGAGCTTTCCAAGTTGACAGAACTTTCTAAGCTGTCAGAGCTTTCCAAAACGTTCGGCGCGCAGAACAACGTTTCACAAAAGCAGGAGCGGCCCGCCTCGGACGAATTGAGCCCGCTCGTCATTCTGCAGAAGATCGACGAACTTGAGAAAAGCTTCACGGAGAGGCTGAAAACCGTCATCGACAGCATCGTTTCCCCGGAGGACGTGGACGACGCCTCCTACGAAGACTACCTCGACGCGGTCAAGAGCGTGACGGTTCAGCTCAACGACGCACACACGCAATCGCTGCAGATCTACACCAAGCTGCTCGATAAGCTCACCGACCGTCCCGTGAAATCCCCGCAGGAAAAGTACCTTGAAGAAACGACGGCGTACATCAAAACGTTGCCTGTCGAAAAGCAGCCGGCGCTGCTGAACACGCTCCTTTGGGCGTACGCGGAAAAAACGCGCGGCGACACTACGGCGAGATTTGCCGACGGCAAGGACGATAAGGACGACGAAGAATGAAAACTCTTGACGTCGCCGCAAAGATCAAGGCGTTTCGCGCACAGCAAGGGCTGACGCAAAAGCAGTTCGCCGAACTGCTCGGTATCACGCACCAGACGGTGAGCAAGTGGGAGCGGGAAAAGGGCTACCCGGACGTCTTTCTCCTGCCGCGCATCGCCGAAGCGCTGAATTGCACGATCGACAAACTTTATAAGTCATAATCACAAAAAGTCGGACACGTCATCCCGCATCCCTGCGAAATGACGTGTCCGATTCTTTTTTGCTGTAAATCTTTCAAAAAAGCCTTATTTCTTAAAGCTTTCCTCGACCGCGACAGCCACCGCGACGGTAGCACCTACCATCGGGTTGTTGCCCATACCGATAAGTCCCATCATTTCGACGTGCGCAGGGACGGAGGACGAGCCGGCGAAGCGGGCGTTGCCGCGTATTGTGTAAAGCACAATATCTGAGAGCGGCCGAACCTTGACGGTCACTTGATTTTCCAATATCCTTTTGTTTTCCCGATTCTTTCAATATACCCTTTTTCTGTTAATGTTTTTAACGATCTCAATACTGTCCTGCTTGATTTGCCGATTGACTCGGATAACTCTTTAACTGTCAATCGGGAATCTTCAGAAAGCAAACCAAGTATTCTTGAATCGGTATCGGATAATTCCTGATTTGTGACAACACTTGTGCCATTTGTGACAGTTGCTTTGTCCGCCCGGATGAAAACAAAGTAAAAGCCGTAACTGTCTTTTGTAAAAGACCATTTCAATTTCTTTTCTCTCAGCAGCCGGTCAGCGCGTTTGAACCCCGAACCTTCTTTTTCCACATCCTTGCTTCGGAATAGAATATCTAAAATAAGCGGATTTCTTTTCAGCGAAGCCTTATCCGTTGCAATATAGTCATTAGGCGTCAAGTTGTCCGGGAAAGGACCGGGGTTGTATATCACGATTTTTCCGGGGTGAATGTTGATTTCATGCTCCGTCGAACGATCACTGTATCTTGCGTGAGCAAAAGCGTTGACGACGATTTCTCTGATTGCCTTTTCGGGTATTTCGGGGATTTCACGTCTTGTTCTGTTTCCGATTTCCACCTCCCAATCTATGTGGCTCATAATATATTCGATCGCCACGTCAACCAAAGTATAGATGTTGCCGTGAAATTCTTTTAAGTCAAGAAAAGTCAGTTTTTCATTCGTTGCAAAATTGGCGAGTTTCAGCGGTATTCCGGCGTCTTTTCCAAAAAGAGAAAAACATGCGTTGTTGATTTTTCCGTCAAAAGCCAGTCCGAGAGAACTCAGAAGCGCCTCTTTGTTGTAGGCATCAACGGTCAAACGCCCGCAGCTTTTGGCGCAGTCAAAAAACCTTTTCAGAACATCGTCGTCGACATCATCGAGCGTTTTGTCGGTTATACGGTTTTCCCAATCGTCGCTGTAGCTCATTTCGCGCATGATCCTGAAAAGTTCGTTTTGCTTGAGGATCAAATCTTCGTCAGAGACTCGGATATAATAAACGCCTTTCGAAGAATACGGCTTTTGACTGCCGGAAAAAACCAAGTGAATAACGTTTTTTCCGTCAAAAGACTCTTCTCTCACGATCGGAGAAATCGCAGGTTCAATAGATTCTCTGACAAACCGCGAAATATCTCTCAGTGAAGTATCTGACACCTGCTGTCCCACAACAGTGCCGTCGTTCAGAACGCCGAAATAGATTTCTCCATGACCGTGTTTGTTTAAGATGGAACTAACCGATTTCATCGCGTCTTGCGCTTCACCCGTCGACTTTTTGAATTCTGTGAATTCGTTTTCTTTCCCGATATTCATAAAGCGCCTCCTTTTCGAACGTCATTATATCACGCCGCCTCGGCTTTGTCAACGGGAATGTCACAAATGGTGTCATAAATGGCACAAATGGCGTCACAAATAATGGCACAAATCAGAAATAAGCTTTTTTGATAAACATATTGGACACGTCATCCCGCATCCCTGCGAAACGACGTGTCCAACTCTTTTTTTGCTGTAAAACTTTCAAAAAGCCTTATTTCTTAAAGCTTTCCTCGACTGCCACAGCCACCGCGACGGTAGCACCTACCATCGGGTTGTTGCCCATGCTTATCGATAATCCCGCTTAATAGAGCACAGCCTTGCTGTATTCCAAAGCCGAAATCTGTTCGTTCTTATAGTTATCAGCATTTTCATTTTATTTCTTGGTAATCTTTCTCGAAGCAGCGGGACATTATAATGCTTTCTGTTTCAGTATAATATGATAAATCAGTATATACACGTTCAATTATATTTATGCTATCTAAATCGTTTTTCGAAAACGCATGTTTGTAAATTCTAATAATCTGTGTTCTTCTTGTTCGATCATTTGAATCAACACTATCGTTTAAATGAGTACTAAGAAATGCTAAAAAAGCTTTTAAAACGTCAATATATTCATAGTAATTATCCTTTATTCGTTCAAGGCATCTAAATTCCCAGCGGTTTTCGGTATTGTCGGTTAACAAAATGGTGTTTATTTTATTAGCGAGAATAGTTGCCCCAATATTTACTCTCAAATCTTTATCCATTGAACAGATTTTCAAATGTAGAATTAAATGCTCCAAAATATTACAATACACCAGTCGCTCTTTTTTTTGATAGACATACGGTTGCTGAATTGCACAGGATGGTTCCGATAAATTATATCCAACATTTTCGTCAATATGATGACACATTAATCCTTCTTTTGTCCTTGATACTTTTTTATTTACTGACTTACAGCTTGGTGTATGAAAATAATCATATTTTGACATACCATACTTTACTTGCAGGTATGTTGCCAAATCATTATAGGTTAAGGACAACTCTTTAACAATTTCTTCTCTTTCCATATTATCCCCGAATTAAAATTATGGTCTTGTTCTACAAAAGGCGGACACATCATCCCGCATTTGCGAGATAATGCGTCCGCTATATTGTTGTTGATCTTATTTCTTAAAGCTTTCCTCGACAGCCACAGCCACCGCGACGGTAGCACCTACCATCGGGTTGTTGCCCATACCGATAAGTCCCATCATCTCGACGTGCGCCGGGACGCTGGAGGAACCCGCGAACTGCGCGTCGCTGTGCATTCTGCCCATCGTATCGGTCATGCCGTAGCTGCTCGGGCCCGCCGCCATATTGTCGGGGTGCAGGGTTCTGCCGGTGCCGCCGCCCGACGCGACCGAGAAGTACTTCTTGCCGTTCTCGACGCACCATTTCTTATAGGTGCCGGCGACCGGGTGCTGGAATCTCGTGGGGTTGGTGGAGTTGCCGGTGATCGAAACGCCGACGTTCTCCATCTTCATGATCGCAACGCCCTCGGGGACGTTGTCCGCGCCGTAGCAGCGGACCGCCGCGCGGGGGCCTTCGGAATAGGGGGTCTCCTTCACGATCTTCACGGTTTCGGTGTAGGGATCGAATTCGGTCTGCACGTAGGTGAAGCCGTTGATGCGCGAAATGATGAACGCCGCGTCCTTGCCGAGCCCGTTCAGGATCACGCGCAGGGGTTTCACGCGCACCTTGTTGGCGTTGAGGGCGATCTTGATCGCGCCTTCCGCCGCCGCGAAGGACTCATGTCCCGCAAGGAAGCAGAAGCACTCGGTTTCTTCCGAGAGCAGCATCTTGCCGAGGTTGCCGTGTCCCAAGCCCACTTTTCTGTTTTCAGCCACCGAGCCGGGGATGCAGAAGGACTGCAGTCCCACGCCGATCGCTGCCGCCGCGTCCGCCGCCTTTTTGCAGCCGGTCTTCAGCGCGATCGCCGCGCCTACGGTGTACGCCCACTTCGCGTTCTCGAAGCAGATGGGCTGGGTCTCCTGCGTGATGGTGTAGGGGTCGATCCCCGCCCTGTCGCAGATCTCTTTGCATTCTTCGATAGAGGAAATGCCGTATTCCTTGAGTACGCCGAGAATTTTCGCTTCTCTTCTTTCATAGCCTTCAAACAGTGCCATTTTCATTCCCTCCTTATCTCATTCTTTGCGCGGGTCAATGTACTTGACCGCGTCGGCGAATCTGCCGTAGGTGCCTTTTGCCTTTTCGTAGGCTTCGTTGGGGGACAGACCCTTCTTGATGAAGTCGGTCATTTTGCCGAGCGACACGAATTCGTATCCGATCACCTGATCGTCCTTGTCCAGCGCCATTCTCGTGCAGTAGCCCTCGGTCATTTCGAGATAACGCACGCCCTTTGCCTTGGTGCCGTACATCGTGCCGACCATCGAACGCGCGCCCTTGCCGAGGTCCTCCATGCCGGCGCCGATGACCAGACCTCCCTCGGAGAACGCGGACTGCGTTCTGCCGTAGACGATCTGCAGGAACAGTTCTCTCATCGCCGTGTTGATCGCGTCGCACACAAGATCGGTGTTCAGCGCTTCCAGGATGGTCTTGCCCGGCAGGATCTCCGCCGCCATCGCCGCCGAGTGGGTCATGCCCGAGCAGCCGATCGTTTCGACCAGCGCTTCCTCGATGACGCCGTTCTTGACGTTCAGCGACAGTTTGCAGGCGCCCTGCTGCGGTGCGCACCAGCCGACGCCGTGCGTGTAGCCCGAAATATCGCCGATCTGTTTCGCCTGTACCCATTTGCCCTCTTCGGGAATGGGCGCCGGACCGTGATCGCAGCCCTTGGTGACGTTGCACATATTCTGTACTTCGCCGCTCATAGCGTATTCACATTTGCCCATGATAGTGTATCTCCTTTATTTTTTAATCGGTTTACCCAAATATTGATTATAATGCAAAAACCGAAGAAAATCAAGAGGGAAAAAACGTTTTTTGTGAATGTTTTGACGATGTTTTGACGTTTTTCATATATAACAGAGTATCAGGAACAGTTTTTCTCAGAAAAACTCAAACCGAGGGGCAACGGCATGGGAAAATACCGTTTTTCTCCTGAACAGCCGCGGATGCTTGAAAGTATGCGGGTTCCGTTCGCCGTATATCGGTACGTGGACAAGCGCGTGGTCACGCTCGCGCTGTCCGACGGATTTCCCGAACTGTTCGGTTACAGCGACCGCGCCCGGGCGTATTACGATACGGACAACAATCTGTATAAGGCGGTCCGCCCCGACGATGTCGCGCGGATCGAGGACGCCGCGGTGCGCTTCGCTTCGGGCGTCGCCGGGTATGAGGTGATCTACCGGACGCAGAGGGAAAGAGACGGCGGGTATTCATCCGGTCATTTCAGTTTTTCGGTTTTTCCGTTTTCACCCCAGAAGCGGGTGGAATAGAAATACTGTCCGTGATGCGCCGCGGGATCGATCTCCAGCAGTTCGCTGACCGTCACAAAGCGCCATCCGTCGGCTTTGAGGGCGCGGTAGACCTTCGCGAACGCGAGAGCGGAGGTCTCGTAAATGTCGTGCATCAGGACGATGTCGCCCGGGCGCACCTGCGAGAGGATGCGCTCCGCGATCTCGTCCGTCGCTTTTTCGGCAACTTCGGGCATAAGGTGCTCGTCCTTGTCGAGCAGTCCCTTTTTCAGATACTCCGAAAAGGTCTTCCAGTCGTAGGAGTCGACGCTCCAGAGGATCTCGGCGTAGGGATACGCGCGCTTCGGATTGAAGTTGCCGCCCATCGGGCGCCACAGCTGCGGCGCGCACCCGAAGAGGGCGCGGTATTTTTCGTCGAGTCTTTCGATCTCGCGCTCGTACACCTCGGGCGAGGCGTCGCGCTTTTCGCTCGTGACGTAGACGTTATGCTCGTGATCGTAGCAGTGTATGCCGACGTCGCACCCCATGTCGAGCGCGCGCCTGACGTAGGCGGCGCGGATCTCCGGGTAGCGGTCGATCATGTAGCCGGTGATGAAGAAGCTGACCTTGTCGCCCTCCTCGAGCACGTCGAGCACGCCGCTCGTCCAGTAGTCCGGTCCGTCGTCGAAGGTGAAGGCGACGGTTTTTTCTTCGGGCGTGAAGGGCTCGTAGGGCAGGGAAAGCGTCTCGAGCGCCGCCGACAGCGTCACCGACGCGGGGTGGCCGTTTTCAAAGGTCCAGAGGACCCGGACGTTTGTTTCCTCATCCCTACCGACGCCGCGGTACGAATAGATCAGCGCGCCGTCGGCGGTATACAATTCCTGACGGTAAAGGTCGTTTTCCTCCCGGAAGGGCAGACCTTCGATATCGGGGAAGGCGTAAAAATCCAGTTCGTCCGGCAGAGGCGGCTGAAGCGTATCGCCGCGCACCGTGAGCGTCAGCGTTTTCTTTTTGCCGTCTTTCTGCCAGGTCTGCAGGATCTCGAGATAATCCGAAATGCCGCCGTCGCGGAAACGGCGGACCGCCGTCCCGTCATCTTCCTCCAAAAGCGTCCCGGTATAGGCTTTATTGCCGCAGCCGCAAAGAAAGTCCTCCAGCGCCTCCTTTGTCGCCGTCATGGCGCGGACCGTTGAAACGAATCCGAGGCAGACGCCGGCGAAGCCTTCGGCGGCGGTTTTCGGTGCGCTTTGCAGGTGCTGCGCGCGGAAAAAGGCCGACTCCGGCGCGCCGTTTTCGTCAAGGACGAACCGGAACTGCGCGTGATCGGTATACCCGTCGGTTTCCGGTCCGTTGTAGGTGAAGATCACGGCGTTTTCTTCTGTTGTGAGCGTGACGCCGCCCTCTTCATACGGAAATCCGATCAGAATGGGGAAGGACGCGAAATCAAGGAGCGCCGGCAACGGCGCGCCGGCGTCGCGGTTTACGTACAGATCGACCGTGAAACCGAACAGGCCGAAACTGACCGCGGTGCGCTGCTCAAAATCGAGGCCGTCGCCGTGCGATTGGACGTTATATTCGGTGTAGTAGGGCGCCGGCGTGGCGTCGACGGCGAACAGGTTGCCCGTGTCGCCGGAGAACTGTTCCAAAAACCGTTCGATCCCGTCGGAGTGCGCTGTGCAGAGCGGCAGCAGCGTTTCGGTCGCATACGTCCGGCAGACCTCGGCGAAATCCGCCGCGTCGGCGAAAAGCGGCGTCGGCGTGTCGGTTTCGGTCGGCGTCACGGTTGTCGGCTTTGTCGCCGTCGTCTCGCCGGTCGTTTGGGTCGGCGCCGTAACGGTCGGCTTCGTCGGGACCGGCGTCGTGCCGACCGTTTCGGTCGCTGTCGTGCCGGACGGCGTTTCGGACGCCTCTTGTGACATGTGCGCGTTTTGCCGCGGATCATTGCCGGCGCATCCGCCGAGCAGCAGAACGAGCGACAGGATCAGAAGGAACAGTCGTTTCATGAGAAGGTCCTTTCGCAATAAAGAATACCGGCTTTTTTGAAAGCCGTCCGGCGCGGGTACCGGACAATATTCCGATGGTAAACAATGAAAACCCGGAAGAAAAACCGTGACGTTTTCTGCCGGTTTTCATTTACTGAAAATCCGGATCCCGGATCGATCCGGATTGCGCGTTTTTCATTTGCTCATCCGCTCTGCCAGTTCTCCCACGTTCCGGAAGGTGAACGTCGGCACGATCCCGGTCTTTTCGATATCCTCGGGCGTTCCCTCGCCCGAGAGTACGAAGGCGGCGTCGACGCCGGCGTTCAGCGCCGAGGCGATATCGGTATACAGCCGGTCGCCGACGAGCAGCGCTTCCTCCGGACGGGCGCCCGTCTTTCTGAGGGCGGAAAAGATCATGTCGGGCTGCGGCTTTCCGATGAAGACCGGGCGCCGCCCCGTCGCGCGGAAGAGCATTTCGCACACGCTCCCGCAGTCGGGAACGTAGCCGTATTCGGTCGGGCAGACCCAGTCGGGGTTGGTCGCGTAGAAGGGAAGATCCTTTTTGAGAGTCAGGAGCCGGCAGCAGTCGTCGAGTTTTTTGTAGGTCAGTTCGGTGTCGTATCCGCAGAGCAGTCCCTCCACGTCCGGCGAATATTCGTCTGTGACGTTCAGCCCCGCGCGGATCAGTTCCTCTTTCAGGGACGCGGTGCCGCAGACGTAGAAACGTCTGCCCGGCTGCTCGCGCTTCAACCGGTCGACCGTCGCCTCGACAGAGGTGACGAAGTCGTCCTCGTCGGCGTCGATCCCCATTTTTCTCAGTTTTTCGACGTAGGTCTTCTTGCTCTTGCTTGAATTGTTGGTCAGATAGAGCGCTCTGCCGCCTTTTTCCCTGATCTTCGCAAGGAAGAGCGGCGTTTCGGGAAAGAGATCGTTCCCGAGATAGAGCGTACCGTCCATATCGAGTAAGAAGAGTTTTTTGTCAGACAGTTTCTTCATATTATTTTATGATACCTGCCGCGCGTCACTTTCCGTCGGTCTGTGCGAATCCCACCTTGCGCATGACCTTAAAGAGCGTTCTGCCCGCGCGGCGCTGCGCCGCCTCTTTGCCCTGCTTCATCAGCGCTTCGAGATAGCCCTTGTCCGCCGTCAGGCGCGCGTATTCCGTTCGGATCGGATCGAGCGCGTCCGCCGCCGCTTCGCCGACCGCCGCCTTGAAGTCGCCGTAGCCCTTTCCTTCGAACTCTTTTTCGGCGTCCTCGGGCGTTTTGCCGGTAAAGGCGCAGTAGATCGCGATGAGGTTGTTGATGCCCGGCTTGTCCTCGCCTCTTCTGACCTCGCATCCCGAGTCGGTCACGGCGCTTCTGAACTTTTTGATCACGACGTCGCGCGGGTCCAGGATCGAGACCCATGCGCGCGGGTTTTCATCGGATTTCGACATCTTCTTCGTCGGATCGGCGAGCGACATCACGCGCGCGCCGGTCTTGGGAATGAAGCCCTCGGGCACCGTGAAGGTCGGACCGTAGATATTGTTGAAGCGCGTCGCGATATCGCGGGTCAGTTCGATGTGCTGCATCTGATCCTGCCCGACCGGCACGAGATCCGCCTGATACAGAAGGATGTCCGCCGCCATGAGCGTCGGATAGGTGAAGAGCCCCGCGTTGATGTTGTCGGCGTGCTTCTGGCTCTTGTCCTTGAACTGGGTCATGCGCGACAGTTCGCCGAACTGGGTATAGCAGTCAAGGATCCACGCGAGCTGCGCGTGCTCGGGCACCTGGCTCTGGACGAAGAGATGATTCTTTTCCGGGTCGAGTCCGCAGGCGATATAGATCGCAAGCGTTTCATAGGTGCGCCGGCGCAGGTCCGCCGGGACCTGTCTGACGGTGATCGCGTGCAGGTCCGCCACGCAGAAATAGCAGTCGTACCGCTCCTGCAGAAGCGCCCAGTTGCGGATCGCGCCCAGATAGTTTCCGATCGTCAGTATGCCGCTGGGCTGCGCCGCGGAGAGGATGGTTTTTTTCTTTTCTTCGGGCTGTGCGTTCATATTCAGCGCCCCTTTCTGTCATACCGTCCGCTTCCCCGGACGGCTTTTTTCTTCATTTTCTATAATATAGCACAAACCGCCCCGGTTTTTCAAGCCCCGGGGGAAACTTTTTTGCCGCGGAACGCCGCTTTATTGACAAATCGCCGTCCTTGTGGTATACTTTCTTCGCAGAAATACAAAGCAGGGAATGAAAAATGAGCGATAACGACACAATCTATTACGATACCCACATGGACGACGGCGGCGGGAACGGGAGCCCGGGGACGTCAAGGATCCTTTCGGTCGTATTAAAAACGGCGGGAGGCGTATTGATCGCGGCAATACTGTTCATATTGATCTTCCGGATGATCGAGATGCGCGAGCCGTCGGGCGTGGGAGAACTGATCTTCACCGAGAAGACCTTCGCGGCGTATGACGCCGCGCCGGAGGCGTCGGTGCGCGCGCCCTATAACGACCCCAACCTCTACGCTTACGAGCGGGAGTCGCTGTGCGAGGTCACCGTCACGAAGAAGGGGCAGACCAAAGAGGACTATGAGAAACTGGTCCTGCCCGCAAAGGATTACTACGAAAGCCGCGGCAATACCGTCTATGAAGCGGGGACCGGCGCGTATGAAACGAACGAAAACGGGAAGAAGAACGTCGTCCGGGTGACCGGATACTATGAGGTCAAGGACTCGCCCGTCGAAGGGGCGATGCGCGCGAACCACGTCTATATCCTGCCGTTCGCCCGCCAGGTCCAGCTGACCTTCCGGTACAAGAGCGACGCGCTGGACAGGCTCGGCGGACAGAAAAACGAACTCGGCGAAGAGTTCGGATACGTTCTGTTTGACGACTGCGGGCGCAGTTACGGCGATCACCTCACAAGGACCGCGCGCCGCGGCGTCTACCGCTACGTCACGATGGTCTTCGGGGACGTGACGCTCGACGACGTCGGGCGGCTGACGCTCGGCGTCCGGTATCTCGACGCCGCGGGGAAGACGGCGGAGATCGACGTCGTCGTATACGACGGGCAGATCCCCCTGCCGCTGCTGATCAGCGACGCGTCCCTGCCCGATGCGCCCGCGTCGACATAACGCCGCGAAAACGGCTGATTTTTCCGGAGGTACGATATGGTACTTGAGAATAAAACGGCGGTCGCCGCTTTCCGCTGCCCGCGCTGCGGCAGAGCCGTGAAGAGCGAACTGAACGTCTTCAAACTGTCCGCGCCGCTTCTGCGCCTGCGCTGCCCCGATTGCGGGGAGGCGATGACGGCGGTCAAGCGCAGCGACGGAAAGATCCGTCTGACCGTCCCCTGCCTTTTCTGCGAGCATCCGCACAATCTGACGGTCAGCGAGGCGACCTTCTTCGACAACGATCTCTTCACCGTCCCCTGCGCGATCTCGGGGATCAACGTGCTCTTCGCGGGCAGGGAGGACAGGGTCGACGAGGCGCTGAAAGAGAGCGGCGAGGAGCTTGCGCGGATCCTGGAGGACGCCGGGATCGACGATTTTTCCGCCTTGAAAACGCACGACGAAGAACGCGCCGATCCGGCGATCGAGAACGTCGTGCATTTCCTGCTCACCGAACTCGAGGATGAGGGGAAGATCTCCTGCTACTGCAAGGAGGAGGGCGAAACGCCGCTCTACGACTTTCAGATCCTCTCGGAGCGCGTGCGCATTTTCTGCCGCTGCTGCAACGCCGAGGCGACGCTGCCGCTGCGCAGCGAAGCCGACGCGGAGGATTTCATCAGGATCGACAGCATCGAACTGAAATGAAACGGCGCGCGCAGGCGCGGCTGTGCGATGAAGCCGGCGCCCGGGCGCCGGAAACGTCGACGGGGGTGTTCCGTATTGCGCGTTTGCGCAAAGCGGAACACCCCCGCGCGGCGATCAGCCGCAGGTACGGCAGAGGCCGTTGTTGCAGAACAGGTACAGGATCAGGAGCGCGATCACGATGATCCAGATGGTGTTGTCGTCAAAGAGATTGCAAAGGCAGTTCATATTTCATCCTCCGTTGTTTTCGGGAACGGCTTCGACCGCCCCTCGATTCCATTGTATGCGCGCGAAAGGAAAGTGCGCACGGGAAATGCGCCGGCGCCCTGACGCCGCGGCGCAGGCCGCCGTGCGTTTTTACGCGCGGAAACGGCGCCTTTGTCGGTTTTTTCTCTGTGCAAAACGCAGAAATTTGTGCAAATATTATGGTAAATATGCATAAAAGTTGTGCAAATCGGAGAAAAATACCGGTAAAGACGCTTCCGCGAAAAAAATATTGTTGACAGAGCGGCAAAAAGATGCTATAATCTCGACTGTATCGGCGCGCAAAGGGGGTATTGCGCCTCCACGCACTGCCTTTTTGCGGCGCCCGATCGGTGTTTTTACGAAATTTCGAAGAAAAGGAGGAACAGTATGCCCACATTTAACCAGCTGGTCAAGCAGGGAAGACAGCAGAGGAACTACAAGTCGAAGGCGCCGGTGCTTCAGTCGGGTTTCAACACCCTCAAGAATACCGCCACCAAGCAGAGCTCCCCTCAGAAAAGAGGCGTTTGCACCAAGGTGACCGTCACCACGCCCAAGAAGCCGAACTCCGCTATGCGGAAGATCGCGAAAGTGCGTCTGACCAACGGCCTTGAAGCCACCACCTATATTCCCGGTATCGGCCACAATCTGCAGGAGCACTCCGTCGTGCTGATCCGCGGCGGCAGAGTAAGAGACCTGCCCGGTGTGCGTTACCACATCATCAGAGGCACGCTCGACACGCACGGCGTGGAGAAGCGCAATCAGGCGCGCAGCAAATACGGCGCCAAGAGACCGAAAGTCAAGAAGAAGTAAGACTTTCAAAGAACAATAGGATCGAAACAGAACATTCATACGAATTTGCATTTCCCGTTTTTTATCGAAATATCGTAAAAGAATACCGATGAAAAACCTCGCGGAAGCAAAGCGGAAGAACATCTTTCGAGTACCTGTGATATCATTTATAATGAAGGAGGGAAGATTATGCCCAGAAGAGGTCAAATCCCCAAGAGAGACGTCTTGCCCGATCCGCTTTACGGCTCCAAGCTCGTTACCAAGCTCATCAACAACATGATGTACGACGGTAAGAAGGGCGTGGCGCAGAAGATCGTCTACGACGCGTTCGCGATCGTGGAGAACAAGACCGGCAAGAACCCCTTGGAAGCTTTTGAACAAGCACTTGAAAACGTAATGCCCGTTTTGGAGATCAAGGCACGCCGTTTAGGCGGCGCGACCTATCAGGTCCCGATGGAGGTCAGACCTGAGAGAAAACAGACGCTCGGACTGCGCTGGATCAGAAACTACAGCCGCACCCGCAGCGAGGCGACCATGGCGGAACGCCTGGCAGGCGAGATCATGGACGCCATCAACAGCACGGGCGGTGCTTTTAAGAAGAAGGAAGAAACCCACAGAATGGCAGAAGCAAACAAAGCGTTTGCACACTTCAGATACTGATCGCTGCCCAGACGGTTTTCACATCATCCTTAAAAGGAGCAGGAATGTCAAGAGAGTATTCGCTTGAAAACACCCGGAACATCGGAATCATGGCGCACATCGACGCGGGCAAGACCACCACGACCGAGCGCATCCTCTTTTATACGGGGAAGTCGCACAAGTTGGGCGAGACCCACGACGGCGCCGCGATCATGGACTGGATGGAACAGGAACGGGAGCGCGGCATCACGATCACGTCCGCCGCGACGACCTGTTTCTGGAAGGGCTGCAGGATCAACATCATCGACACCCCCGGCCACGTGGACTTCACGGCGGAGGTCGAGAGATCGCTTAAGGTTCTGGACGGCGCCGTGACGGTGCTGTGCGCCAAGGGCGGCGTGGAACCGCAGTCTGAGACCGTCTGGCGCCAGGCCGACAAATACCGCGTTCCGCGCATGGTGTATATCAATAAAATGGACATCACCGGCGCGAACTTCTTCCGCGTGATCGATATGATCAAGGAGCGGTTGAAAGCCAATCCGGTCCCGGTGCAGCTGCCGATCGGCGCAGAGGACGACTTCCGCGGGATCATCGATCTCATCAATATGGAAGCCGACATCTACTACGACGAACTCGGTCAGGATATGCGGGTGGAACCGATCCCGGCGGAGATGCTGGATCAGGCAAACGAATACAGACAAGCCCTCATCGAGGCGGTCGCCGAACAGGACGACACTCTGTTTGAGAAGTTCTGCAACGGCGAGGAGCCGACGAAAGAGGAGATCAAGAGGGCGCTGCGCGTCGGTACGGTCAACAACAAGGTCGTCCCGGTGACCTGCGGCACCTCCTATCGCAACAAAGGCGTACAGAAGCTGCTCGACGCCATCATCGACTATATGCCCTCGCCCACGGACATCCCGCCGATCAGGGGGACCGACCCCAAGACCGACGAAGAGACCGAGCGTGCGGCGGATGACGGCGCGCCCTTCTCGGCGCTTGCGTTCAAGATCGCGACCGACCCCTTCGTCGGAAAACTCTGTTTCTTCAGAGTTTATTCCGGTTCGGTCAAAGCGGGCGACACGGTCTACAATTCCAGTAAAGGCAAGAGAGAGCGCATCGGCAGGATCCTGCAGATGCACGCAAACGACCGCAAGGACATCGACGTCTGTTATGCGGGCGACATCGCGGCGATCGCCGGGGTGAAATGCACGACGACCGGGGACACCCTCTGCGACGAGGGACATCCCGTGATCCTCGAGAGCATGGACTTCCCCGAACCGGTCATCCGCGTCGCCATCGAGCCGAAGACCAAGGCGGGGCAGGAGAAGATGAGCATCGCACTCGGCAAACTCGCCGAGGAGGATCCCACGTTCAAGACCTATACCGACGAAGAAACGGGTCAGACCATCATCGCCGGCATGGGCGAACTCCACCTCGAGATCATCGTCGACCGTCTGCTGCGCGAGTTCAAGGTCGAGGCGAACGTCGGTAAGCCGCAGGTCTCCTACAAGGAGACGATCCGCGGCACCGCGGACGTCGACGTGAAATACGCGCGCCAGTCGGGCGGAAAGGGTCAGTACGGTCACGTCAAGATCCGTATCGAGCCCAATCTCCCCGGAAAGGGCTACGAGTTCGTAAACGAGGTCGTGGGCGGCGCGATCCCCAAGGAGTATATCCCGGCGGTCGACGCCGGTATCCAGGGCGCGATGCAGACCGGCGTGCTCGCCGGCTACAACGTCGTGGACGTGAAGGTCACCCTTTACGACGGCTCCTATCACGAGGTCGACTCGTCCGAACTTGCCTTCAAGATCGCCGGATCCATGGCGTTCAAGGAAGCCATGAAGAAGGCGCATCCGGTGCTGACCGAGCCGATCATGAAAGTGGTCGTCATCACGCCGGACGATTATCTGGGCGACGTGATCGGAGACCTCAACAGCCGCCGCGGACAGATCCAGTCTATGGAAGCCGTTTCGGGCGCGCAGCAGGTCACCGCTCAGGTGCCGCTGTCCGAGATGTTCGGATACGCCACCGACCTGCGGTCCAAAACGCAGGGACGCGGACAGTACGTCATGGAACCCAGCCACTTCGCGGAGGTGCCCAAGAGCATCGCCGAGGAGATCATCTCCGTGCGGGGCAGCGCAGACTGACCGGCCCGGATAAAACAGAGCAACCATTTTTAAAATAAAAATATGCCAAAAACAATTTAGGGAGGAACTAAAAATGGCAAAGGCGAAATTCGAGAGAACCAAACCGCATGTAAACATCGGTACCATCGGCCACGCTGACCAC
>JAFTCT010000017.1 GCA_017454525.1 Clostridia bacterium | reverse complement strand
GGCGCCAAAAGGAAATGCCTCGGCGAATGCCGGGGCATTTCCTTTTGGCGTCCCCCGGCGCTTCGAGCCGATAACACCCCGACTGACTGTCAGGCGTTGTCAGCGCTGAGCTGACGCTCGTCGGTAGGACCGGCGCCGACCGCCGCCTGCGGCGGATGAAGGGAGGAGTCGGTCGCGCCGCGGTCGAAATTTGAAGCCGCAACGCCTTGCGGCGCACAAATTTCGGGCACCGCAAGCCGTAAACCTGACTGTTAATCAGGGTGTCGTTGGTTCGAGTCCATCAGGGGGCGCCATGTAAACAAAACAGACCACCGCAAGGCGGTCTGTTTTGTTTTCATCGTGACTGCGTCACGACTCGAGCCACGAGTTTTTGCGCGCGCGTACGCCCGCGCGCAAAAATCTCCAAGCACTTCGCGCAGCGTCAAGAAACGATACGGAAAAACGTTGGCGAAGTGCCGGTTCAGAGCCCTGCAGGGGGCGCCATAAAAGAAACGTCTTTTGTCAACCACGACAGAAGGCGTTTCTTTTAGCATTTTGGGCAAAAATAGGGCTAAATCAGGCAATTTCGGGCTTTCAGACGGTAGACCAACCGTCCGGAAGCCCGATTTTTTGTTTTCAGGGCGCGATAACGGTCGAAAACGGTGGTGTTCTTTTTGCACGGATTTCGCTATGAAGTCCGCGCTTTTTCTGCATTGTTTAGACAAGCTTGCCATAAATATGTAGCTTGTTCAATTACCCCGCCGCCCGCACCGGGGTTCTCGCGCAGCGCGCGAGGACCCCTGCCACGCCCTCGCTTCGCTCCGCCCGGCGGGGTGACGGGAGGCGGAGATCCAAAAAAAAGGCACAAGTGAAAAGACGCGGATTTCGCTATGAAGTCCGCGCTTTTTTGTATGTTTGACGGTAATGCGCTGTCGTTTTGCAAAATATCCTTGCAATTATCCGCGTTATGTGCTACAATTCTTAACAGAAACGTTGGGATCTGCGCTGAGGCGGCGAAATTTCTTCACGAACGCCGTGGTGCGCAGGAACGACGAAATCACAGGATAAAGGAGATGAACTTATGCTGCTTCTGAACGGCTTTGAAGTGACGGCGAAACATTTTGCCGACGGAACGACCGACGTCAAGATCCCGATCCAATGGATCGCGGATCATCCTTCTCACGTTTTGGAATGGCGGTTTGACAGCAACGAAGAAATGGTGCTGCTGTATTTTCTGACCAAGCACGTGCGCTCCAAGAGCCCGGATCCGATTCGTCTGGTGCTGCCGTATATCCCCAACGCCCGGAAAGACCGTGCGCACCGGCAGGAAGACGTCTTTACGCTGAAGTATTTTTCAGAGTTCATCAATTCTCTGCAATTTGCAAGCGTCACGGTGCTGGATCCTCATTCGAACGTCAGCGAGGCGCTGATCGATCGCATCCGTATCGTCCGGTCCGAGGCGACCGTGAAGGCGCTGATCGCGTCGATCGGCGAAAACACGCTCGCCTTTTATCCCGACGAAGGCGCGGTGAAACGCTATGCCGACGGGATCGGCGCGTCGTACGTCTACGGAATGAAGATGCGCGACAAAACCACGCGCAGGATCCTGCATTTTGACGTATTCGGAGAGGTCGAGAGTTTACCCGGCGCGAATGTTCTGATGATCGACGATATATGCGCAAGCGGGAAGACGCTGTACATCGCCGCCCAAAAACTCAAAGAACTCGGTGCCGGCAAACTGTACGTTTATGTGTCGCATTGCGAAAACCAGGCGGTCGACAGCGAACTGCTCTCTTCCGGGATCATCGAAAAACTGTATACCACCAACAGCATCCTGCGCGCGTCGCATCCGTTGATCTCTGTCGTGGACGTCCCGGGCGTCGAATGAAGGCGTATTACAATTTATGCGTCATAGAAAAAGAGGTTGTTTCATTTGCCTCGTTTTTTGGGCAAATGAAACAGCCCCTTTCAGTTATATTCGTCCTTTGGACGAGTGATATTGCTTCGCAGTTATATTCGTCCTTCGGACGAGCTCGGGAACGAATATAATATAACTTCTCGCGTCAGCGGGACAATATAACTGTCCCACAGGGACAATATAACTGTCCGGCAGGACAATATAACTGTCCCATAGGGACAATATAACTGCCGCGTCAGCGGCAATAAACTCGCTCCTCGCCCTGTGGGCGAAACAGGGAGTTCGGGTACCGCAAGCCGTTAGAATGAACTATCTTTCTAAAAGCCATCCAGTAATTCAAAAAACTGTCGTCTTTTATAGTGAAAGGTGCAAGTGGGGGATGCGAAATGAAAAAAGAATTGAGTATGACAACGGATGAAAAGCTCATCGAACTCTTCTCTGCGCGCAAGGAAGAGGCGGTCGGGCTGTCCGAACAGAAATACGGAAAGTATCTTTTTTCACTTGCCAAAAACGTTTTGGGCGACGAGGAGGACAGCCGGGAGTGCGTCAACGATGCGCTGTTCCTTCTGTGGACACACATCCCGCCGGATCGTCCGAAATGCTTCAAGGCATACATTTCCCGCTTGATCCGCAATCTGGCGATCGACCGTACCAAAGAGCAAAGCAGAAAGAAAAGAGTTCCGAGCGAGTATGTCGCGTGTTTTGACGAGTTAGCTGAGTTTTTAGAGGACTCGTCAAACGTGGAAAAAGAATATGATGACAAACTCTTGAAGGACTGTCTTGACCGTTTTGTTCTGTCGTTGAATGAAAAACAACGGACGATTTTCGTTTGCAGATACTACTTTTCTGTCGGCGTCAAGGAGATCGCGGAGAAATATGACTGCTCCGAATGGACGATCTTCAAGATGCTTGACAAAATGAAAAAGCAACTGAAAGAATTACTGCGAAAGGAAGGGTTCATCAATGAATAAGAACCGCATAAAGAAAGCGTTTGACGATATGAATCCTGAAATCATTGACGCTGCCGCCAAGAATTGGTGTGAAAAGTGTCTTGAGAAGGAGACTAAAACAGCAAAAACTATAAACTTCAAAAAACGTATTGCCCTGATCGCGGTCGCCGCGGCGCTTGTGATCGCGGCGGTGATGATCCCGCTGACAGTCATGATGAACAAGGCACCCGACCCGACCACCGACCCGCCCGTCGCGACGAATTCGGCAGAAAGCAAGACCGAGAAACAGACAACCCCGACGAATGTCGATCCGACCAAGCCGACGGATGATCCGATCACACCGAGCGATCCCACGATCCCGAGCGACACGACAAGGCCCACCGACGTTGATCCGAGCTTGAAAGTCGGACTGCTCGACCTCTCGGGTTCCGTGATTACGGAAAGCGGCTTGCGCGATTACCCGAGTGAGAGTCAGCGCGGCGTTGAAGGGGGACCTCCGGGCGGGGAATTCAACGCCAATCGCTCGTCCTTTACAATCATCGCAAAGATCGTCGATATTCTTCCCGACGAATACCGTGAACCCGGTTACTCGTATCAATTCCGGCTTTGCAAGCTGGAAGTCCTGAACACGATCTACGGCGAGGGCCTGCCGAAGGAAATCTATTGGGCGCTTCCCGATTACTGTAACGGCGACGCACTGTTTGATTACGACTGCTTCGCGTTGAGCGTTTTTCAGCGCACGATTGACGGCGCGCGCGCGGTCAACGTGACGAAAATGACCTTTGAAAGTCTGCCCGCTTACTTCTGTACAGTCAATTTTCTGAACCCGCAGAACGGCGATGTGATCGCCTTTACAGACGGAAAGATAGACCGTTCGCTCTGGGAACTTCCGGGTTGGATGGGAATACTCACTTACCGCCACGGTATGATGGAATTCGACGAATTGTGTTCCGACCTTTTTTCGTACCGGTTCAGGGATAGGAACACGGGAAAAATTGATAGTGAGGGCTATCAAGCGTATATTGATGCAGGTGTATTCACGCTTGAAGACGTCGTCGCCGCGGTTGAAAACAAAACTGCCGGCTACGGGGACGGGGTGTCCTACGTGACCGCAGCCGACTTTGCCGACAACGAAACGCTGCGTTACGTGAACGACAGCGGCGCATTCTTCTGCGTTTATGATCCGGAAACCGGCAAGATGACCTGCACGCGGATCGTCGACGGTTATATGACGACCGAACGCTATGTCTTCGACAAAAACGGCATGGTCTCGGCTCACGGAGGCGCCTTCACTGAAGACGATCTGCGCGCGATGCCCGATCTTGCGGAGCTGGCGGCGCAGTTCGATCCCGAAAGACCGCTTGTGCACGTTCGGGAAAACCGGACGATCCGCGCGCGTAACGCGAATATCGCCTGCTGGTACGCCAAAACCGAAGAGGGCGTTTACGGCGTTGCGCGTATGATCGTCAATTTCAGCACCGAATACGGTCGCTGCCACGACGACTTCTATCTGTTGTGCGACAACACCGGTGTTTACAGGGAAGTCACGCGCGAGGAGCTTGCGGCGGTTGTCGGCGACGATTATACTGCCCGGTTCAATTACTTTGAGCCTGATCCTGATGTTTAAGTGGTTGTTCTTTTCGCTTAAAAGATTGCTTTGTCCTATGAGGAAATCTTTATGAAAAATCGTGAAAAACTCAATGAAGCGTTTTCGGGAATCAACGGAAGATTTATCGAAAAGGCGCAAAACCCACCTTCACGCGAAGTCGTGCTAAACGATAAACAAAAAGAACCGAATGCTTCAGAGAAACGCAAATGACCGATAGCATTCCACACAACCCGGCGTGTGAGACGTCCACGCGGAATCTATCCTCAAAAACACAGCGCAACCCTGCGCCTCGATTCTTCCGGGGCGCGGGGAAAGCGTTTTGGGCGCATAAAACACTCCGATCTCGCGGTGTTCCGCAAGATTTTTATTTTTTTTTCAAACCCCTGTCAATTTCCGGTATTTTTTGCGGCATTTAAGGTGAAGAGCAACGAAAGGAGGAAATCGTATGGCGAGAATTCCGGACAAGATGCGCGCTATGTCCGACGATGAGATCGTCGCACTGTACTTTGAACGGAACAAGCAAGCAATCGCCGAAACCGAGATAAAATTCGGCGCGTTGATCCGCTCGATCTGTCAAGGCGTGCTGCGAAACGATCTTGACGCAGAGGAATGCCGCAACGACGTACTCTTCAAGCTCTGGGAACGTATACCGCCAATTCGTCCCGCCTCCCTTGCCGCGTTTGTTTCCAAGCTCGCGCGGGAACTGGCGATTAGCAGATACCGGGAGAAAACCGCCGGAAGACTGATCCCCCAAGCGCTCACGGCGTCGCTTGACGAAATCGAAGAAGTGATTCCGTCGGCGCTGAGCGTCGAGGAGGAGGCAGACGCGCGCGCACTAGCGGATGTGATCAACGGCTTTTTGAAGCGCGAGCGGAAAACAAGCCGTCTGATCTTTGTCAATCGGTACTTCTATAACGAACCCGTCAGCGGGATCGCTGAAATTCTCGGCATGAACGAGCGGGCAGTTTACAGAGAATTGATCAGACAAAAAGAGCGTCTTGCCAAGGCGCTTATGAAAGAGGGGTATGAATTATGAAGAAGATCAAAAACGATACATTCACCGACGCCGTGTCTATTCTTGACGACGCGTTTCTGGAGGAAGCGGCGCTTACCCGCCGGAACGCCGGGGCAAAGAAAAGGGCAACCGTCCTTTCCCACCGCGTTCTGTTGATCGCTGCGGCTGCCGCGCTTGTAATTGCGGCAGTGATGATCCCGCTTGCCGTGATGATGAACAAGGCGCCCGATCCGGCTACCCAGCCGCCGGTCGCGACCGGTTCGACCGAGAGCAAAACTGAAACATCGTCATCCGCAATTTCCCCGACCGACGATCCGACCGTGACTGGACATTCCTTCGTTACGGACAAAGAGCCGTTCGATCTGCCGGGACTCGGAAACAGAGTCGACCGCTTGATTTATTCCGGGCTGCATTCCTTCGTTTTTGACGGAAAAACCTATCTCTTCTTTGACGAAGCCTCGGCGCTGTACAGCGTTGACAGCGGGGAGTTTTTCGGCGGGCAGCGCAGAGCGGCGGGCGTCAGAAACGGCGATTTCTGGGAGAGGTTTATTGAAACCGGCGTTTTTAAGGACGGATATTTTTATTACAGCTGCGACAATTACACGGTTATCGACAGGGATCGCAATCACGGCGTAGTGCGCAGAAACATCGTCACGGGCGAAGATGAATGGTATATCCGCACCGAGTACGCCGTGGTCGGGATGCACTTTTCGGGCGACACGCTGTACCTTGCGGAAAATGGTCACTTCGGGTATATGAAAGAGACGGACGAAGGCCGGTATCTTATCCCCACCGTTCGGATCTACTCCGCGGATCTTTCGAGCGGGACGTTTGCGCTGCTGCTCGATACGGGGCTTGAAGGCGTCGCGTTTTACGAACAGAACGGAGAAGTAACGCTTTTGTTCAGCAAAGACGGCTGCAGGTATCAAATGGCTCTCGACGGTACGGCGACGCAGGTCTACACGCCGGAACCGTCGGAGATCGAGGGCAAAAAATACAGGTATTCTTCCTACAATTATACCGGCTCCGGCAAAAAGACCTACGTTTATGAGATCACGGAAAACGGCGAAGTTCTCATTTTCGAGGACGAAGCGCCCTACCCGCAGCAAGCGCGTATTATCGGCGACACGCTCGACGCTATGACGATCTACAAAGGAAAACTGGTCGCCGTGCGCAGCTATTCGCTGCTTTTGATCGATCTTGAAACAGGCGCTGAAACGGTACTGCTGACAGATATTTGCCATGAACCGGAGGATTATCCGAAAGATGTCGTTCCTCCGAGCCTCTTTTCCAAGACGGTCGTTGAGGGAAAACTCTATTTCGTCGACAACACGACAAAAACGCTCTACGTTTTTGACGGGGAGACCCTGATCGGTCAGAACGCCGTTTGAAATACACGTGCATTATTTCTGCGCCTCACCGCACCTCCCGCGCCTCGCTTTTCCGAGGCGCGGCTTTTTTGGATCTTTACGGATAGACTTTGTGAAAACAACATAGTTGTTTTTGAGCAAAAACTGAGGGATAAACGAGAAAAGGAAGGGTTCTTTTATGATTAGGAAAGATCTTGAAGAAGTGCTTGTTATGTTTTTTTAATAAAATTTAACAATTCAGTTTTATCATCATTTGGTACGTGAAAAAACAATGCCATATATACTATATATGCAATAACTAAAACCGGAATTAATTCAGGTACTTTAAAATATGAAAGTATCAATCCGGAGATCAGCATTCTTACAGTAAATTCCACAGCGGAATTGAAAAATTTACATTTTTATGCTATACTGATCAAAAATATAGAGACCGGCAAACCGGGAAATCGGAGGGAAAAATGCTGCGCTTGGTAAAAATAGATCACAAAAACGTTTGGGACGTTATCGATCTGAAGGTGTTCCGCTCGCAAAAGTCTTTCGTCGCTCCCAACGACATCAGCATCGTGACCGCCTATGCCGCGCAGGGCTCGGGGTGTTCTGCGTTTCCCTTCGGCATATATGATAACGAAAAGCCCGTGGGTTTCCTGATGGTCGGCTTCAATGAAGCCGTCATGTATGAACCGTTCGACGTCAAACCGCCGAAGATCCTCGAAAACAATTACAGCGTCTGGCGTCTGATGATCGATAAGAAATATCAGGGGAGGGGCTATGGAAGAGAGGCGCTCAGGCTTGCGCTTGATTTTATAAGGACGTGGCCGTGCGGAAAAGCGGAATACTGTGCGCTTTCCTACGAGCCGGAGAACGAAGCGGCAGCGAAACTCTACCGTTCTATGGGATTTGCCGAAAACGGGGAGATGGACAGCGACGAGATCGTCGCCGTGCTGAAACTGTAAACGAACGCCGGCTTGACGTGAAGGAGGAGAAAATGAAGGAATATAAAGTGGGATCCGGCTACGGCTGGCACGCGTGGTTCTGGGTCGATAAAGAGGAATTCGCGGACTTCCGGAAGACCGGAGGGATTCGTTACCGCGTCGAAAAGGCGGTCGGCAGAGCCGACGACGGCAAGCTCTTTGTAATGGTCTGGACAAACTTCGACCAACACGACTGGCACAAGTTTTCGCAGGTTTTTTATGAGATCGACAAGAGAGAATACGTCGAATTTCTCGACCGCGCGATAGAACAGGGGGAACTTTCGCCGAATGATCGGGAACATCTGATAAAAAGAATGAAAGCGCCCTTTATCCCGCCCTGGGACGTCCATAAAGACGCGGTCGTTTACCGGGACGGGCGCTATACGCTCGGTCAGCAGAACGGCCTTCCGTATCTGATCGCAAACGGCAAGAGATTGACGCTGACCTGCCACCCCTACGAGCCCTGCCTGTATATCACCGAAGAGAACGGCTGCAAGACGGCGGTGCACAACGCCTTCGATCCCTTCGACGTCCTGAAAGCTTTTGACAAAGGAATAACGGTCACGTCGATCACGGGCAGGGAATACGGCGCGCTTGATTTCTGCAGAATGGTCGAATGCGCCGCCGGTATGACGGATATCGGTATCAACGACGCGGAAGCCGTGCTCGGTTTCGATAAAAAGCGGAAAGAGACCGCGAAAATGCAGGCAAAAAAAGAAGAAACCGACTTTGAGCCGCTTTGCGCCGAAGCGACGCGCGTCATACTTGACGATCCGGCGTACGGCGTCATCGGCGAATATCCCGACAGAGCGGTCGAGTATTGCCTTGTCAGAAACGAACGTACCGCGAGCGGACAAAACGCGCACCGGCTCGCGCTGATACAGGCAAGCCGGGCGCTGTTCTTCGACGGCGGGAAACAGATATGGTACGGAGACTGCGGCGCCGCAAAGGGAAAAAAGATCGCCGCCGACGCCTTCTTTGCCGCCGCAAACGAAAAGCGCGGATCGAATTACCGCGGCGCGTTCTTATATCCGCCGCACGGCGGCTGGTTCCGAAACGCGGATTTCGACCGGGTGAACGCCGCCCTGTTCCCGAACGGAACGGACGGACTTGAGATTTATGAATGGACAACCGACTGGTCGGACTTTTTCGACGACGGTCACGAGTGGTGGGGCGCGCTGTGCTTCACCGTGTACGACAGGACCCTCGACCGCTTTGCGGTGATCATGGCGTCGGCGACCGATTGACTGAACGCCGGCGGACCTTAAAAAACGTGACAGGCGGTTTTACCGTGACCGGAGGTGCGGAAATGGCGGAGAACAACAGATACGCGGGCAAGCGGTTTTCGATCTTAGGGGATTCGATCAGCACCCTTGAGGGGTATAACCCGCCGGGGTACGCGGTGTTCTATACCGGCGAGGTGCGCGCCGCGGCGGGCGTGACCGCGCCGGAGGAAACCTGGTGGGGCATGGCGGTCAGCCGCCTGGAAGGGGAACTGCTCGTCAATAATTCATATTCCGGAAGCCGCGTGTCGAGACTGCCCGGCGGGGACCTCTTTCCGTCGGGATGCAGCGACGAGCGCACGGGCGCGCTGGACCGCGGGGGAAAGACCCCCGACGTCATCCTCGTCTGCCTCGGTATGAACGACTGGGGCTACGGCGTAAAATGCCGCGACGACGGCGCGCTGCCCGAAGGCGGGTACGATACCTTCGAGGGCGCCTACCGCACGATGATCGCAAAACTGCAAAGGAATTATCCGGCGGCGGAGATCTGCCCGTGCACCTTCTGCACGGCGTATATGCCCTCGGACTACGCTTTTTCCTTCCCTTACCGGCTTGCCGGAACGCATATCGAGGATTTTAACGACGTGATCAGGGAGATCTGCGCGGGATCCGAAAAGGAAAGCGTTTCCGCCGGAGAAAGCAAGGGGCGCGCGGGGCGGTTACACCTGCTCGATCTCTACCGCTTCTATACCCCTTACGCCGCGATCGAGGGCTTTCATCCGACCCGGCGCGGCATGGAAACGCTGGCGGACCTGATCGTCAGAGCGCTGACCGGATAACGGGGTGCAAAACGTCCTTCGGCGTATGGAAAAGCGGCGCAAAAACCGACCGGGCGGGGGCGATCCCTGCGCCGGCCGTTTTTTTGGCGCTTATGCAAAACGGTTTGCGCGGAATTTGCCAAAATATGTGCAAATCTCGTATTCTTCTTGATTTTTTGCGACAGATGTGGTATGATAACAAAAAATATTCCGACAGAAAGCGATCATATTTTTCAGGCGTACGCCATAGGATCGGAAGGGACGGAACGCGCACGGACGACGGAGGAGCGGTATGGAGGATCTGAAACGGTATATCAGGCAGCGCATGGCCATGCTGAACGCCTCGTCTTTTGATTTCAAAGGGCTGTTTGAGATCATTCACGATCAGGGGGACCGCGTTTTCTGCGAGTATCTCGAGGATTATCAGGTGACGAAGATCACCTATCCGGTCTTCCGGGACTATTGCCTGAAGACCGCGGCGTATCTGTCCGGACGGATCGGCGACGAAAAAGGGTCGTTCGTGGGTCTGTATTCCGAGAATTCCCCGCATTTTCTCGCCGCCTTCTGGGCGCTGCTGATGCTCGGCTACAAGCCGCTGCTCTTCAACTGCCGGCTGCCCGCGGACGTAAATCGACGGGTGGCGCGCGCCATGAACGCGCGCACCGTCGTTTCCGCCGTCGACGATCCCCTCAAGGACGGCACGCCGACCGTCCGCATCTCCGCGCAGATGCCGCTTGACCGCGAGATCCTTTCTCTTTCGCCCTTTACGCCCGACGTCTGGGGGGACGAGATCGCCCTGACGAGCACCGCGACGTCGATGAAGATCAAGATCTGCGTCTATACCGGCAGAGATTTCACCTGTCAGATGCTCAACGCGCAGGACGTACTGAACAGAAACAGAATGATCAAGAAGCATACCGACGGCTGCCTGAAGCAGTTGGCGTTCCTGCCCTTCTATCACATCTTCGGGCTGACGGCGGTCTATCTGTGGTTCTCGGCGTTCGGACGGACCTTCGTGTTCCTCCGGGACTACGCGAGCGATACGATCGTCAAGACCGTTCGGCGCCACGGCGTGACGCATATCTTCGCGGTGCCGCTTCTCTGGAACACGGTCGCGCGGGAGATCAAAAAGGAACTGGCGGGGCTGCCCGAAAAAAAGCGGCGGCGGGCGGAGAACGCCATGCGCCTCTCGCTTGCCGTGCAGAACCTCTTCCCGCAGGCGGGGCAGCGCTTTGCGCGCCGTATCTTCAAGGAGGTCGCCGCGCGCCTCTTCGGCAAGAGCGTGCGCTTCATGATCTCGGGCGGCGGGTATATTTCCGACGAAGCGCTGTATATGCTCAACGCCGTCGGCTATCCGCTCTATAACGGATACGGCTCGACCGAGATCGGCATCACGTCGGTCGAACTGCGCAGCCGTCCGAAATACCGGATCCTCGGCACGGTCGGCACGCCGCTCGCGACGGTCGAATACAAGACCGAGGGCGGTGTCCTCTTCGTGCGCGGGCGCACGACCTGCTCGCGCATCGTTTACGCCGACGGCACGTCGGTCACGGTCGCGAAGGACGGCTGGTTCGATACGGGCGACGCCGCGGAGAAGGACCGGAAAGGATATTACCGCATCCGCGGCAGGATGGACGACGTCTGGGTGGGCGAGAACGGCGAGAAGATCGATCCCGACCTCATCGAGAAGAAACTGCTTCTGACGAACGTGCGGAATTTTTCGGTACTGGATCTCGACGGAAAGCTGACGCTGATCTTCGCCGTCGGGAAGAATGAGACCGAACTGAAAAAGAAAGCGATCGCCGGCGAGATCGCGGGCGCGCTCGACACGCTCGACCGGAACGGCTACCGCATTCAGGCGGTATATTTCACGACCGATCCGATGGCGCCCGAAAACGCGATCAAGGTTTCCCGCGCGCAGTTAAAAAAGCAGATCGGGAACGGCGCGGTCGTGCTGCGCCCCTACGAACAGATGAAGGATCTTGAGAACCTTTCGGAAAAAGAACTGTCCGCCGATACGCTCGCCGCGGTCAGAAAGGTCTTTTCGGAGGTCCTGGGGTGCGAAGAGAGCGCCGTCGGCGACGATATGCACTTCATTTTCGACCTGGGCGGTACGAGTCTCGACTACTGTACGGTGCTCATGAAGCTGCAGAACAGCTTCGGGATCGGATTCAGTTTTGAAAAACGCTCCTGCGCGACCGCAAGAGATTTTGCGCAATACATCATGGAAAACTGTTCCGGAGGACAAAAAAAGTGAAAAAGTTCAGAAATCTTGATAAAACCTGGAAGGAGCTGCTCTACGCGGCTTCGGGTCTCGGCCCGAACCTTCTCATGGTTCTGATGGGCGCATACTTCACCGACGCCGTCAACCCCGTGGCGCTCGACCTCGCCTCCAATCCCGGAAAAGGCGTGCAGGCGATCACCGGCTTTTGTCTGATCGCGCCGGCGATCTTTCCGATCCTTTGGTTCATCGGCAAGGCGTTCGACGGTATCATCGACGTGCCGCTCGCCGCGCTGACCGACAGTCTGAATACGAAATGGGGCAGAAGACGCCTCCCGATCGCGATCTGCTTCCTGCCGATGGTCGTTTCCTACGTGCTTTGCTGGATCCCGATCAGCAGCGAACCGAACAGCGTCGCCAACACGGTCTGGATCTTTATCTGGGCGCTGGTCTTCTTCGCGACCTATACGATGAACCTCATCGCCTTCTACGGCTCGCTCTCGACGGTCTGCGCCGATGAGAGCCAGAGACTGCGCGTTTCGAGCTACAAGTCCTTCTTCGATACCATTTCGTACGTCGCGACCTACGCGCTCGTTCCGCTGATCCTCGGCGGCACGGGTCTGCACATCGACAAACTGGTCTTCATCCTCTGCCCGCTGATGCTCACGATGCTCATCCCGGTCTTCATGATCAAGGAAGGCGACAAATGGGAGCGCAAAGCGATCGCCGACGGCTACGATATCACGCCGCTCGCGGAGGAGCCGCGCGTGAAGCTGCGCGAAAGCATCAAACTGACCTTCGTCAACAAGCCCTTTATGAAATGGTGCCTGGTCAACTGCTGCGCCTTCTTCGGGCTGCAGATGTTCCTCGTTTCGATGAACGCGCTGATCCTGGGCGGCATGGGCATGAACTCCACGCAGATGGCGATCCTCAACACCTGCGCCTTCGCGCCGGTGCCGGTCATGCTCTATCTCTTCAACAAACTCAAAAAGAAGAAGGGCATCCGCTTCGCCTTCCAGACCTGCCTGGTCTCCTTCGCGGTCTGCATCCTCTCCTTCTTCTTCGGCAGCACCTTCGTCGCCGGCGACAACACGACCATGAAGATCGTGATCGGCGCGGTCGGCGGGCTCGTCGGCTCCTGGGCGATCGGCTCCTTCTTCATGATGCCCTACATGGTGCCCGCGCAGATCTCCTCCGTCGAGGAGAAACTGACGCATAAGAACCACTCGGCGATGTATTTCGCGGCGCAGGCGCTGACCACTTCGATCGTGGGCGCCGTCGCGTCCAGTCTGGTATACGAGAACATCAAGATGCTCTTCATCTCCAAGAACGCCCCGGGCGTCGTTTACGCCTCCGATAAAGCCGCCGCCGCGGCAAAGTTCGGCGCGGACGCCTCTTCGGTCTTCAATCTCGGCACGATGCTCGTTCCCTTCATCGTCTCGGTCTTCTGCATCCTCGGCTTTATTCTTGCCTTCCGGATGCCGAAAAACTATTCGCCGAAGGAAGTGGCGAAGGAACTGGGACTTGAAAAGGAGTACGAGGCGCACAGGGATCTCTTCGACGAGGAGGACGGGACCCGTCCCTTCACGCGTGAATCGCTGATCGTCCACAACGCGCTCTGGGTGCTGTCGGGCTGCATTTTCGGCTTCATCTGGCTCTATCAGCTCATTTCCGCCGTCAACACCTTCGCGCAGAAGAAGACGCCGAAATGGTTCGTGCTGATCTCGCTTGTCTGCCTGCCCTTCACGGCGTTCGCCGCGTATAAACTCAACAGGGAAGTCAACGCGAAGTGCGACGCCCTGTCGGTCGCGCACGGGAAGGGAAGCGTCGCCGTGATACTCTTCGCCGCGATCGGACTGAACTGCGTGTCGCTCTCGATCATTCAGCACAAACTCAACAGGATCGCAGACGCCGAAGCCCCGAAAAACTGAAGACGCGGATAAACTATGAATAGAGCCATGCTCTGGTTCGTGAAGATCACGGGGCTGCCCCTGCAGTTCTTCTACTACCGGAAAAAAATATACACAGAAACCGGCGACAGGACGCTGCGGAAGATCAAAGGCGGCGCCCTGATCGTCTCCAATCATACCTCGGTCTACGACTATCCGCTGATGATGTACGCCTTTTTTCCGCGGACCCTGCGCACGCTGATCGCCGAGGTGATCTACGAAAAGAACCCCTTCCTTTCGCGCCTCGTCAAGGACCTCGGCGGCATCCGCGTCGACCGCTCCAGTTATGATTTCGCCTTCGTTTCCGAAATGGTCGCCTGCCTGCATAAGGGGCAGGTGGGACTGGTTTTTCCCGAATCGCGGATCCCGAAGGAGGACGAAAAGGATCTTTTGCCCTTCAAGCCGAGCTACGTGATCATGGCGCTCGAGGGCGGCGTGCCGATCATTCCGGTCTATACCAACGGCGTTTACGGAAAAAAGAAGAAAGAAACGGGCACGACGGCGAAACTGATGATCGGGAAACCGATCTACGCTTCCGGACTCTTTGACAGGAACAGAAGCGAGAAAGAGAACATTGTGTATATCAATGCGTATGTCAAAAAGAAAATCAAGGAGTTGGCAAAACTGCTCGATGAACAATAAGAAAAAGAAAATCCCTTTCTTTCTCAGACTGTTTGACCCGAAAATGTTCTTTTACGACTTCGTCAAGTTCACGGGCGCGCTCCCTGTGCTCGCCGATCTGCGGGTCAAAAAGATCTACGCCGCGGGAAAAAAGCCGAAAGGGATCTTCCGCGGAAAGTATATCATTTCAAGCAATCATATGTCCTATTCCGACCCGATCATCCTGTCGGACGTCTTCTGGCAAAGGCGCGTGGGCTTCGTCGCAACGAACGAGTTCTTCAGAAATCCGTTCTGGGATAAGTTCTTTCGCGGCGTCGGCTGTATCCCCGTTGATAAGAAGAATCCCTCCCTTGCGACCTTCAAAGCCGTCGTGGAGCGGCTGGACCGCGGTCACGTCGTCTGCGTTTTCCCCGAGGGAGAGGTCACCAGGACCGAGAATATGGGCGCCTTCAAATCGGGCGTCGTGATGATGGCGGTCATGGCGAAAGCCGAGATCCTTCCGGTGTTTCTGGTCAAAAGAAAGAACCGCTTCAAACGCCAGATCGCCGTCATCGGGGAGAAGATCGATTACCGGAAATATATCGAAGGACGTATGCCGACCGTGGACGACCTGACCGCCGTCACCGGACTGCTGGTCGAAAAAGAGCGCGCACTGGAAGAACTGTATAAATCAACGATAAAGGAGACGAAAGCATGACCGTCAGTTTTACAAGAGATGATTTCAGAAAATTCTCAAGCGAAGAGAATTTCCAAAAAATCGTGGATATCAAAACCGTCCCCGGTCTGCTTGCCCACATGAAACAGTACGCGGGTCTTCCTTCCGTCAGGAAAAACGACGGCAGCTTCGCGCCCTATGAGGAACTGCTTTCTGATATCTGCGCCGTCGCCGCGTTTCTGAAACGGAAAGGGCTGAACAAAGGGGAAAACGTCGGCGTTTTCTGCCCCAATTCCTATGCCTTCGCCGCCTCGGCGCTCGGCGTCATGGCGTGCGGCTGCACCGCCGTCCTGATCCCCCCGCAGCTCGACGATAAAACGCTCTTCGGCTTCTCGAAGAAATACGCCCTGAAAGGGCTGATCTTCTCGGAAGAACTCAAGGAGAAAACGGCGCTCATCGATCCTTGCGCCCTCATCCTTTCCGATTACGCCGCCGCCTCCGCCGTGAAAGCCGATGAATCGGCGATCGACGGTACGGTCGGCGAGAACGACCCCGCCTGCATCATCATGACGGGCGGTACGAGCGGCCGCAGCAAGGGCGCCGTGCTCTCGCATACCGCGCTGATGGCGGGGATGATCAACGGCACTTACGGCCTCGACGACTGCTTCAACCTCATGTACTACTGCATCATGCCCCTGACCCACGTCTTCGGCTTCATCCGCAACCTGCTCACCGCCCTTTATTCCGGCAGCAGCATCGCCTTCAATAACGATAAAAGAAAAATGTTCGACGATATGCGCGTCTGTCAGCCGACGATCCTCGTGATCGTGCCGGCGCTCGCCGAACTGTTCCTCAATCTCATCAAGGCGTACGGCCCCGGGATGCTCGGCGGAAAAGTGCGGCTGATGATCTGCGGCGCCGCCAACGTGCCGCCCTATCTCTCCGGCGCGTACGATAAACTGGGCATTCACTTCTGCGCCGGCTACGGACTTACCGAGTTTGCCAATATGGTCAGCGGCAACCCGATCACCGCCGCGCTTCCCGAATCGGTCGGAATGCTCTTCCCCGATCAGGAAGCAAAGATCGTGAACGGCGAACTCTGGCTGCGCGGCAGGAATATGATGACCTGCTATTTCGCCGAGCCCGAGGAGAACGCCTCGGCGTTTGAGGACGGCTGGTTCAAGACCGGCGACCTCGCGCGCTTCGACGGGCAGGGCAACCTCTATATCATCGGCAGAAGCAAGGACGTGATCGTCATGTCCAACGGCGAGAACGTCTCGCCCGCCTATATCGAAGCGAAGATCGACGAACTCGACTTCATCCAGGACGCGCTGGTCACCGAGGCGGTCTCCGACCTCGGCGCGCAGATCCTGCAGGCGGAGGTCGTGCTCCGGAAGAGCGTCGTCGACGCAATGAATATCCCCGCGGATGAACTCAACGCCTTCGTCGTCAGAAGCGTGCTCGCCGTCAACGATAAACTGCTTGACTATGAAAAAATCTCGAAGGTCGTGATCAGGGACAGGGATTTCGACAGGACCCCCGCCATGAAGATCATCAGACCGAAGAAGGTGTATTGATATGACAAGAGAAGAAGCAGCCGAAAAACTGAAGGAGATCTTCAGACTCGTCGTCCATAACGGCGTCAATACCGACCTGCTGACCGAGGAGTCGGATATCCGGAACGACCTCGGCGTCGATTCGATCGGTATGATCTATATGGCGATCGCCATCGAACAGACCTTCGATGTCGATCTGAGCAACGCTTCGGTCAATACCTTTAAGACCGTCGGCGACGTCATCACCTTTATCTGCGAACAGAAACGGTGACCCGCGCTCTGAAAGGATCGGATCATGAGTAACGGTTCATGGGAACTGACGGACCTCTACCCCGGCGCGCATATCCGCGTCAGGACCGGCAGCTTTTACCACCACGGCATCTACATCGGCGGCGGCGAGGTCGTCCAGTTCGGACTCCCGCGCGATATCTACGGCGATCCCTCGGAAATCAGGATCCTCCGCTCGCCCGTAAAGGACTTCTGCCCGGACGACTCCTCGTTTATTGAGGTCTACCGGTTTTCAAGAAAAGAATTGAAACAGAAACAGAGCGACGCGCAGATCGTCGCAGCGGCGCTCGCCCACGTCGGAGAGGGCGGCTATAGCGTCCTGCGCAATAACTGCGAGCATTTTGCGAATTTCTGCGTCTTCGGCAGAAAAACCTCCGCCCAGATCGACGACGTCTGTAAAAACGTCAGCGAAATGCTGAAAAGCGCGAAAGGCAAGTGAGCGCCAAAGGCGCGCCCGGCGATTTTCGGGGAAACGGAGCGCGACCCGGGGGCGATTTTGGGGTACGAGGGACGACCCGGGGGCGCTTTTCGAGATACAAGGTACGACCCGGAAAGTACGACCGGGGGCGCTTTTCGAGAAAAGCCGCCCCCGAGCCCCTCGCAAAAGCTTTCCTACTGTGAAAAGGAATGAAAAAAGACGGATTTGCCGCCCGAAAGCAGCGTCCGTCTTTTTTTGGCGCGTTTTGAATTGAAATGCGGTTTACCCGCGCGGACTGCGTCCGTTGTTTTATTATTTTGAATTGAAATGTTCTTTACCCCGCGCGGACTGCGTCCTCCAAAAGCCGCGCGGCGGCTTTTTCCCGTCCGTCCGGAACTGTCCTGCGCCGAAACGCGTT
>JAFTCT010000094.1 GCA_017454525.1 Clostridia bacterium | reverse complement strand
TGCCGACGCCATAGCCCAACGGTAGTGTTTTGCCTCATCCGGCGGCAAGCGCCACCTTCCCCCATCGGGGAAGGCTCCTCTGCCACCCTTTAACAAAGGGTGGCGCCTAAAGGGCGCGCTCCGCTGCTTCGCGCTCCGCGCCTTCCTTTGCGCTTCGCGCCCGTACTTCAACCCGCCGTCGAGGCGGATTTCACCGTCTCAGATGATTTCACCGCCGGGGAATGGGGTTCCCCGAAGGGCGCGACGCAAGGTGCGGTGTTCAGGGGTTCCCGGGAGACGGTGGCGCTTGTCGACGGATGAGGCTGATGCCTATTCGTGGGTGAAGGTGTCGGCAAAGCCGACAGAACAAGCAGTACATTACTGCTTCACCGGAACAATTACGCGCGGAGCGCGAAGCCGCGGAGCGCCATGTTTAGGCGGCATCCTTTGTTAAAGGGTGGCAGAGGAGCCTTCTCCGATGGGAGAAGGTGTCGCTTGCCGACGGATGAGGCTGATGCCTATCCGTGGGTGAAGGTGTCGGCGACGCCGACAAAACGAACGGCGCGTCACTGCTTTACCGGAACAATTGCAAGCAAAGAATATAGGTTATTCAAAATCAAACTGTCTGCTTGCGGATATCAGACCATAATAAAACAGACTGCAAACAACTTTTTTTGAAAGAAAAAATAGAAAAAAGAGCAGGTTCCCATTACCGACATCAGATTTATCACAGATAATCAAGATATCATTTTGTCGGCTTTGCCGACGACATAGCCCAACGGTAGTGTTTTGCCTCATCCGGCGGCAAGCGCCACCTTCTCCCATCGGAGAAGGCTTTCTTGCCACCCTTTAACAAAGGGTGCCGCCTAAACATGGCGCTCCGCGGCTTCGCGCTCCGCGCCTTCCTTTGCTCTTCGCAGATATTCTTCCCGCGCGCTTTGTGCCTTAAAATTTCGCGCGCAGTTCCACGACCTTGCCGAGCGTGCGCACGGGCAGATCGGCGATCTGCTCGTTGGAAAAGAACATCGGATCGTAGGCGGGATTGGTCGAAATGAGGAAAATGCCTTCGGGCGTTTTTTTGATGCGCTTGCATGTTGCGTCGCCGCCGTTGACCAGCATGACCGCGGTGTCGCCCGTTTCACAGTCGTCCTGTAAGCGTACGATCACGACGTCGCCGTCCCGCATACGCGGCTCCATACTGTTCCCGCGGATCATCAGGGCGATATACTGTCCTTTCGGCATCCGCGAGACGTCGATCTCCTCGTAGTCCTCAATATTCTCGATCGCTTCGATCGGAATGCCCGCCGCGACCTTGCCGTAGACCGGAATGCGCTGGATCTCGCGGCTCGTGCTCCCGAGCAGCCAGTCGACCGATACGTTGAAGAGATCCGCGATCTGCGAGATCCGTTCATAATCGGGCTCGCGCTTGCCCGATTCCCAGTTGCCGACCGTGCCGGACGCGACGCCGAGTTTCTTTGCCAGATCGATCTGTGTGAGACCGTGTTCTTTTCGGATCTCTTTCAGTTTGACGGAAAACATATCATCACCTCGTCCCCATATTATCACAGTTTGTGAGTGATGTCAAGCAATTTTTTAGAAAAATCGAAAAAAATCTCACAAAATGAAGTTGCCCACTTGACAAGCCCCTGCTTTTTCTTTATAATGTTCTCACGAAATGAAAGAATTGACTGCCAGGAGGTGTTCTGATGACAGAAATTTACGAAAACATCGTCGAACTGGTCTGCCCGGTATGCGGCAGAGTGTTCGTTCCTGCGGTGATGCACGTTTACCGCGATGAGGAGGGAAGACCCGTATGCACCTGGGGCTGTCTCTGCGCTCTGCGCGCGGGGAAGGGCGTTCGCGGCAAGGGGATCATGCAGTATTCGCTTGACGGCAGGTTCGAGCGGGAATGGGAGAGCGTCGATCAGGCGGCGGTCGCCTACGGCGTCGATCCCGCGAATATCCGGAACTGCTGCCGGAAGCAGACGAAGAGCAGCTGCGGGCACGTTTTCCGCTACAAGGGGTGCGGACGCGCTTCCGGCGGGAAATGAGGACGAAACGCGGAGAAGGGAGGGATCGCATTGAAAGAACGCAGATTTGAATCGGTTTCGGTCGTCTGCCCCTTTTACAAGCACGAGACGAAGGGCTCGATCGCCTGCAGGGGGTTCATGGAGGACAGCAGCACCAAGATCACCTTCGGCGATCCGGCGCTGCGCGTAGGCTACCGCAAGGCGTACTGCGAGAGCGAGGGATGCGACCTCTGCCGCATTTACCGGATGCTGGAGGCGGAGGGACGGGAGGCGCGCGTTTTGCAAAAAATCACGAAAAAAGCGAATTGACGGTTGAAATCGGGGGAAAAATATGGTAGAATACCGACAGTGCCACGGGAAAGGAGGACGCGCGGGTGGTATTCTCAAGTATAGAATTTCTCTTCTTCTTTTTGCCGGTCACGCTGATCCTCTATTTCGCCGTGCCGAAGAAGTATCTGAAGGCGCGCAACGTCGTTCTGCTCGTGTTCAGTCTGATCTTCTACGGCTGGGGGGAGCCGCT
Source organism: Clostridia bacterium (assembly GCA_017454525.1). Classification (GTDB taxonomy): domain Bacteria; phylum Bacillota; class Clostridia; order Oscillospirales; family CAG-272; genus UBA11512. The sequence continues at coordinate 2,740 of JAFTCT010000094.1, read as the reverse complement.
CTACGTCTTCCTCATGGTCTTTTCGGTGCTTTGCTCCTATCTGTTCGGCTATATGGTCGGCAGGGAAAAGCAAAAGGGCGAACAGAAAAAGGCGCGCGCCTGGCTGATCGTCGCGGTGATCGTCAACATCGGGCTGCTTTCCTTCTTCAAGTACACCGATCTGATGATCGGGACGGTCAACGCCCTTTTCGGCACCTCCCTGAAGACGCTCGGGCTGGCGCTTCCGATCGGCATATCCTTCTACACCTTTCAGATCCTCTCCTACGTCGTCGACGTTTACAGAGGGGAGGCGACGGTACAGAAGAATCTGCCGGCGCTGGCGACCTACGTCACCCTCTTCCCGCAGCTGATCGCCGGACCGATCGTCCGCTATCGGGACGTCGACGGGCAGCTGACCGCGCGCGGGCACAGTCTGTTCCTCTTTTCCTCAGGTCTGCGCACCTTCATCTGCGGTCTGTCGAAGAAAGTCCTGCTCGCCAACGCCGCCGCGTTCTTCTTCGGGATGCTGACCGACGTGCCGGCGGAGCACCGCACCGTTGCCGGTGCGTGGCTGGGGATCATCCTCTTCAGTTTTCAGATCTATTTCGATTTCTCGGGCTATTCCGATATGGCGATCGGGCTCGGGAAGATGTTCGGCTTCCGCTTCCTTGAGAACTTCCATTATCCCTATATCTCGCGCAGCGTGACGGAATTCTGGCGCAGATGGCACATTTCGCTCTCGACGTGGTTCCGCGAATACGTATATATTCCGCTCGGCGGCAGCCGCGTGGACAAGAAATGGAAACTCTTTCGCAATCTGCTCGTCGTCTGGCTGCTGACCGGCTTCTGGCACGGCGCGTCCTGGAATTTCGTTCTGTGGGGGCTGCTTTTCTTCGTCTTCCTCGTCGTGGAAAAGGCGTTTCTTCTCAAATGGCTGGAGAAGGCGCCGCGCGCCGTCGGGCATCTCTATACGCTGCTCGTGGTGCTCTTCGGCTGGCTGCTCTTCAACTTCACCGATATGGCGGAGGGGCTTTCGTGGCTCGGCGCGATGTTCGGCTTCGGCGCTTCGGGCTTCATCGACGGCTTTACGCTGTCGGTCCTGCTGCGCGCGCTGACCCTTTTGGTCTTCCTCGTCATCGGCTCCACGCCCCTGCCCAAAAAGACGTATTATAAACTTTCGGAGCGTTCGGGCGCTCTGCGCGTGGTCTTTGCCGTCGGCGCGCTCGCCCTGACCGTTCTGTGCACGGCGAACGTCGTTTCGTCGGATTTCAATCCGTTTTTGTACTGGAGGTTTTAGGGCGCAGCCGTTACCCGGCGCGGCCGGCGGTACAGCGCCGGACGCACGCCGGACAGGTATTAGCGTTTGCATATTCCGGAAAGGAGGTCACAGTGTCCAAAATCCATCCCGCCGACAGAGAGGCAAACGAATATTTTGAAAAGCAAGAGCGCTTTTCGGGCAAAAAAGAGAATATTCTTCTGACGGCGGTTTTCTGCGCGTTCGTGCTCGCGACGCTGGTCCTCTTCTTCCTTCTGCCCAAAAAGGATTACAGCAAGACCGAGAACAGGGCGCTTGCGCATTTTCCGGAATTCACGCTGCAGAAACTGGCGGACGGTAAGTTCACCGCCGGAACGGTGTCGTATATCAAGGACCACTTCCCGCTGCGCGAGGAGTACGTGGAACTGAACGCGCTTTACGATCTTCTGATGCTGCGCGCCGGAAGCAACGGCGTCGCGCCCGGGAAGGACGGGTCGCTTCTGTATATGGAGCAGGAAGCAACGGAGAAGGAGCGCGAAACGTTGAAGCGCAACGCGCGGGTGCTCGCGGCCCTGTCGGAAGAACTGCCGACGGTGACCGCCGTCGCGGGAAAGGGCAGCGAGATCCTGACCGACAGGTATCCGTTCCTCCTCTCCGCGGAGCCCGCGGAGCGAAACGGCGCGCTTATCCGCGAAGTCCTGTCGGGGACAGCCGGCGACTGTCTCGACCTTATCCCCGTCCTGCGCGCGCACGCGGACGAGGACGTTTATTACCGCACCGACCATCACTGGACGGCGCTCGGCGCGTATTACGCGTCGAACGCCATTCTCGAGAAGCTGGGGCGCGCGCCCCGTCCGTTGTCCGACTATACGAAGGAGAGCGCGCTTTCCGACTTCAAGGGTACGCTCTATAACCGCGCGGGACTGTATTTCCTTGACGGAGAAGAACTCTTTTTCATGCGCTATGAGGGTGACGACGGCTATACCGTCACCGAGTACGATCTTGTGGAGGACGGGACGTCGGGAGAACTCTGCGAAAAGGAGATCGCGGTCAGAAACGGCTTCTACGTGCGCGAACGTCTTGAAAAGGACTATACCGGCACGGCGTACGACGCCTTCGTCACGACCGTGAACGTCCCGGTCGTGCGGATCGAAAAGAAGGGGGAAACGCGCGAAAGACTGCTGGTCGTCAAGGACAGCTTCGCGCACAGCGTTCTCCCCTATCTTGCGCGCGACTTCGATATCGTTTCGATCGACGTGCGCAGTAATCCCGACTATGCGCTCGAACTCATCGAAACGCATCAGGTCGACCGCGTGCTGATCCTTCTGAACAGCGAGACTCTGTTTTCGCCGTTCTGAACGCCGGTTTACCGGAATATCAAGGGGGTGTTTCATTTGGCGTATTTGCGCCAAATGAAACACCCCCGTCGACGTTTTGCTCCTCGGCTCACGCCTCGGTTTTGTCATATTGTTAGACAATAAGCGTTCGCCTGTCCGGACAAAACCG
>JAFTCT010000016.1 GCA_017454525.1 Clostridia bacterium | reverse complement strand
TTCTGTTCGTTTTGTCGGCGTCGCCGACGCCTTTGCCCGTGGAAAGGCATCGGCCTCATCCGGCGGCAAGCGCCACCTTCCCCCATCGGGGAAGGCTCACATTCATCCGTCGGCAAGCGACACCTTCACCCGGGAACCCCCTGAACCCGCGAAGCGGCTTCCGGGGAACCCCTTCCTCCCGCCAGAGAAGGCTTTTCTGCCACCCTTTCCGAAAGGGTGGCGCCTAAAGGGAGGGCGCGCTTCGCGCGATTGGTCCGGCGAAGCGGTGACTTCCGTCACGCTTCGTACGGATTCGCCGTTCCCTTCCCCGTTCCTTTGACGCCGTCGTACGCGGCGTGTCCGTCTTTGACGAACTGCGCGTCGGTCTTCACGAAATAGGCGTACCAGTTCTTTGAGCCGGGCGTGCGGGCGTCGCACCAGGTCACGTCGACGTTATAGATCCCGTCCTCGAGTTTGACCATGTTCCAGATGTGCCCCTCGCCGTTCGGCAGACCGGCGCGGTAGGCGCACCACAGACCCGCCTCGCGGCAGAGCAGATAAAACGCCGTCGTATAGCCCTCGCAGACGCTGGCGCCGGTGATCAGCGCGCCGTAGGCGGAATAGCAGTTGTCGGGTTCGGCGGAGTAGGTATTCTTCGCGCAGATGACCGACGCAAGATAATAGTATTTGTCGTAGGTCGAGAGACCTTCGGGCATTTTTTTGACGATCCGCCTGATCACGGCGTCGAGAAGCGCAGCGTCGTGCTTCACCCGGTCTATCGTTACGTCGCCGTTTTTGACCGTGACGTTCGCGTCGGCTTCGGGATCGAAATAAACGCCGTAGATCGCCGAAAAACTGCTCGTCGGGTGGATCGTGAAGTACGCCGAAACGTCGGGCGCGCAGTGCGAAAGCGCTCTTGAAAGATCGAGCGAAGCCACCACGACGTCGCCGCCGTATTCTTTATTTGTGATCGTGAAATCCTCAAATTTCTTTGCGCGCGCGACAAGATCGCGGAACAGCCCGACCTGTTCGGAATCCAGTCCGTCCAGATAGCCGTTCGCGTCCTCCTCAAAGGGATAGGATGCGGTCGAGTGCCGGTCGTCCTTCATGACCGACACCAGCGCGATCGCCTGACAGATCGCCCCGTCGATCACTTCGGACGCTTCCCTTTCGATCTCGCTTTTGAAAGTCTCGCGCGGCATCGTATAGACCGGGATCTCGGGCGTCGTCTTGTAGGGGATGCCGTCGGGCGTGGGCGTCGGCGTCGGGGTCGTTTCGGTCGGCGTCGGCGTATCGGGCGTGCTCGGAGTCGACGGCTGCGGCGGCGTCTGCGTAAACCACGGCGTTTCCGTCGGCGTTTCCGTCGTTTCCGCCGGCGTTTCCGTCGTTTCCGCCGGTGTTTCCGTCATACCGGCGGAAGGCGTATCCGCCGTTTCCGTTCCGGTCCCCGAAGAAGGCAGTTCGATGCTCCATTCCGACTCGATCGCGTCCCTGATCGATTCCATGACCGCTTGGCAGGATGAACACAGCGCCAGTATCAGCGTCAGAGCGGTCGCAGCGCATAAATATCGGTATTTTCTCATAGTTTCCCCTTATTTTTCATGTAAACTCTCATCCGGCACGGCGCCGTTTTCTTCTCCGGACGCCGTTTCTTTCTTCGCCGCGTTTTCCGTCCTGTCGCTGTCCTTGACCTCGTTATAGAAGTTGACGATGATCGAGGTGATCAGCGCGACGACGATGATCCCGTAGATGCCGAGGATCACCGAGAGGACGCGCGAGACGTGCGACGTGACCGTGAAATCGCCGAAGCCGATCGTCGTGACCACCGCGAAGCAGTACCAGAGAGCGTCGCCGAACGTATTGAAACCCGGCTCAAGGACCTTGAAAACGAAGGAAAAGGCGACGATCAGCAATAGCAGCCCGAAGAGGATCTCAGCGGCAAAGGTCTTGCGCATGATCTTCAGAAGAATATTCATTTTGATCTGCGAGAAGGAGATCACGATGATGTGCACAAGCGACAGCGCGGCAACGGAAAACGCGAGAAGAATGGGTATTAATGCGCCGATCTCTTCGTCCTTTCCGAAAAAGAGGACGCCGAAAAACATGATCGTCAGGATCGCGATCCCGTTGATGACGCCGCTGCGCAAATTGCGGTTTTGTATGATCTTCAGTACTCTGTGAGCGATCAGCGTGGAGAAAAAGAGGATCCCGACGACCGACAGAATTCTGACCGAACTTCCGAAAATGAATATCGTCACGGCGTTTATCACCGTGATCGCGCAGGACGCAAAGAAGTATACGCTCATCATCCTGTCGCCGACGGACCTGAAAAGAAACGCCGCAAGAATCCTCGAGACCGCCACGACAAGGAAAAGCACTCCCCACAATCCCGTCGCCTGATGATCTTCCACCGCCGCCAGCGTCTGCAGCGACAGGAGCAGCGCCGCGGTGGAGGCGGCGCTGTCGCAGAGGCGCAGAATGCGTCCGCGCGCAGATTCCGATACAGTCCTTTTTATTTTTGTTTTCATTTTCATCTTCATCGTTCATTCCCCCGTCTGCATCAGATAGGAAACGGCGCCGCAGGCGATCTGCGAAATCCCCTCGATATATACGAGCAGGATGCCGGCTATCCCGGCGGCGGGGATGGCAATATCGACAAGTTTGTTCTGACGTTTGCGATTGTATGAATACAGCAGCATGAGCGGCGCAATGAAGAGCAGTAGGACCGACTCGCCGAACCCGGAATCGGCGGCTCTTTCAATACTCCGGATGATCACGCTCTCGTCGGCGCTTCCGCCGCCGAGCACTGCGCCGATCACGACCAACACGATGAAATCGAGCACCGCGGCGACTGCCAGAACGACCGCCGCGAACACGGAGAACTGGAATGAGTTCTTCTTCGTTTCAAGAAACGCTTTGTATTCCTCTTCTGTTTTTCCGTTTTTGATGAAGATCCGTTCCCTGCGTTTGAAAAAGACTGCCAGCACGATAAAGACCACGAAGGTCATCGGCGGTTTGGTCGTGAGGAAAGGGTATATGTACGAGGGTAAGTCGATCCTACCGCCGCTTGCAAGCAGTTTCAGCACGATCGACGACGCCTCATAAAGGAAAGGCAGCAGCGCAAACAGGCGGAAGACGATCAGCATTTTGCCGACAAAAACCTTCTTCGGCTTATGTTCAAGGAAGAACAGGAAGGTCACGCAGAGCAACAGGTCGATGAAGAGGTTGAACGCGAAATAACCCGATCCGGAAACGGACGGCAGAAGGCTTGAGATGAATTTCTCTCCCTCCTGATGCGCGCCCATCGTCGAAAAAACGCCTAAAAGGATATGCTCGTAGAAGTAGAAGAAGGCGAGCGCCGCGACAAGCGAAAGCGCGCCGTATTTGATGAGAAGTTTTTTATAGGCGTTCTTCTCGGCGAGCACTTCGGAAAAATTGGCGATGATGAAGAAGGGGACCGCCAGCGAGCCCGCGAATCCGAAAATAAGCGCAACCGTCAGCCGGAAGGGATCCGCCTGATGCGTAACGGAATCGTAGATCTTCAGAACGTGCGAGATCTGCTGTAAGATCAGACAAAGCCAGCCGATCACCCTGAACCAGCGCACCGACAGCGGCCCGCGATACTTCATATCGTTGGCGGCGGAGATCTCGTATATTTGCAGCTTTTTTCCCATAATAAAAATTCTTTCCGCGAAACAAGTCGTTGATCGTCATATCACCCCGATGATATATCAGTATATCACAATTTCCCGCGCCGCGCAATAACTATCGTCAAAAAAACGCAATATCTATTGAAAACATTTCCGGAGAGCGTAAAAAAACCGCGAGGGGATCTCTGAATAAAACGCCGGGACGCCGCTTCATTTCACGCCTCGGCGCGCACGAACCGTCGTCCCGGTATATTCTTCAAGCGTTTGTCCGCTCGCGGCGATCGCCGCCGCCGCCCCGGCGTCGCCGATATAGCGGACGTGCCAGGGCTCATAGCCGTAACCGGTGATCTCCTCGCGCCCTTCGGGGTAGCGCAGGATGAAGCCGAAAGCGGGCAGTTTATCATGGACTATGCGCCACAATTCGGGATAGCGCATCATCTCCTCGTTCAGACGGACGACTTTCCCGTCGACGATCAGACAGAGGTCGAGCGCCAGTCCGGTATGATGCTCGGAACAGCCGGGCGGCGCCACGGTGTTCTTTGCGTATTCTTCGCCATACTCCTCGATAAAGCGCTCCATGATCCGCCGCTGCTCCTCAACGCTCCGCCAGGCGGAATCCAGTTCGATATATACGCCCTCCGTCTCAAGGGCGGCTCTCAGCGACAGAAACGCGGCGTATGCGTTTTTCTCGACCTTTACCGGCTTCCCCAACACGTTTTCGACGGTCAGAAGCGCGATCTCCTCTTCCCAGCCGTCCGGCAGTCTGTTCGATCTGTTCACAAGCACAAGGTAGTCGGGTCCCGCCGGCGGATCGGGGCTTTTTGTCGGAACAGCCGTGTCCGGGCTTTCCGTTTCGGGAGAGTCCGGATCAGAAGGGCTCGCGCCGTCGGTCACGTCCGTGTCCGGCGTTTCGCTCCGTCCGGCGCCGGTCGTTTCGGGCAAGCCGCTTTCGGTCGTTTCGGGCGCGCAGTCTGCGGTTTCCGGAGGATCCGCGCTCTCTGTTTGTGTTTCCGAAGGATGCGCGCCGCTGTCCGCCGTCTGAAACGGCTCGCCGCTCGTTTCGGAGTGTCGCGCCGGTGTTTCGCCGCCGCTATAACCGGCAGTCGACGTCGACGCCGCAAGCGTCGCTTCGCAGCCGTTCCCCGCGCCGCACGACGCGGCAAAAAAGATCAGCAGCGCAAGCAGAACGATCGCCGCCGTTTTTCTCATTTTCACCCCTCCCCTCTCGCATATATGATATAAATCTACCCACGCCCGCAGGGATATCGCTCGCCGCGGGCGAACGTCACTCGCCGCAGGCGGATATTATAAATCCGCGAAATGGATTTATCGTTGAAAAGACGTGGAAAAGCGGACAAAACCGAGATAAAAAAGTGAAAGTGACACCGGAGTATCCCGACAAACCGGATTTTGTCATATTCGTTCATCGGTAATAATGTGTTTGATTCCGCTGTGGTCAGATTGTAAATACTCTTTCATAAACGATGGGAAAGCCTTATACTCATCAAGCTTTTCAACAGGTATCCAGTGCATCGTTTCTTTCACGCCCATCGTATAACTGTTGCTGCAAAGCGCTTTTGTGCCCCTCGGTCTCATAATAAAATATAGAGCTATTTCATGGCATTCCAGCCCTTTTAATGATCCGGAATTATCATTAAAGAAGTTTTCGTGAATCACCGCGAGACGATCAACCTCATATCTGACACCGGTTTCTTCAAGTGTTTCTCTTTTGACAGCTTCTTCTGCCGTCTCGCCCATATGAACTGCGCCGCCAATGGAATAAAGATAATCCTCTTTTTCGTTCCCGGCAAGCAATACACAACCATCCTCAACTATGATGGCGGCAGCCCTGTATCTAAACCATTTGTTATCATCTGTAAAGCCACAGTTACGTTCCATATATCTTACTCCTGCAAATCCCGATTTGTTGAGTTCTTTTCACGGTTCAGTATAACGTAAAAATGTGAAATTATCAAGTGATATTGCGCCTGCGGCGCAGTGATATTGTCCCTTCGGGACAGTTTTATTTATCGCTGACGCGAGAAGTTATATTATATTCGCCAAACTGCGCGAAGCGCAATATAACTCGTCTGAAGGACGAATATAACTGCAGCGCAATATAACTCGCCGCAGGCGAATATAACTGAAAGAAACCTGATTTGGCAGACAAATCAGGTTTCTTTCCTGGTGGATCCGGGGAGAATCGAACTCCCGTCCGAAAACCCTTTGACACAACTTTCTCCGTGGGCATTCTGTCTTTTAATTCTCCCCCTCGCCTCCGCCGGCAGACAGGCTGAAGTCCGGGGCAGCCCTTTTATGCGTGACCGGTTCAAGGACGAACCGCCGGTGCACGTTCACCGCTGATTTGACGCCCGCTGCGGGCCGCGATACTCCCGCAGCGAACGGGTGGCGAGCTATAGCGCCACGGCACCGCCTTTAGGCGGCCTTAGCTAAAGTTCTGTTATTAGCGTTTAATTTTAAAGGTGAGCAGTTATCGGGATTACTCAGCCCGCCACGCTTATCATGCCTCAAGATCCCCGTCGAAACCTTTACGGACCCGTATCAGGGCTCTTTGCCCCTGCTTTTTTCGTAGCGCCGGATATCTCTGTCCGCTTCTCTTCTGGCGTCGTCCTCGCGTTTGTCGTAGAGTTTCTTGCCCTTGCAGAGTCCGAGCTCCACTTTCACGCGCGAATTCTTGAAGTAGAGGGACAGAGGGATCACGGTGTACCCTTCCTTGCCGACAAGGCCGAACAGCTTCAGGATCTCCCGCTTGTGCATCAGAAGACGCTTTTCGCGCATGGGATCCCTGTTGAAGATGTTGCCCTTCTCGTACGGAGAAATGCGCACGCCGGTCGCAAAGATCTCGCCCTTGCGGATCACGCAGTAGGAGTCCTTGAGGTTGACCGCGCCCATACGCACGGATTTCACTTCCGTGCCGTAGAGCTCAACGCCCGCCTCGTAGGTCTCTTCCACGAAATAGTCGTGTCTCGCCTTGCGGTTCACCGCGACGATCTTTTTGCCTTCCGCCACGCCTTTTCCTCCTTTCGCCGGTCGGTAGGACGTATTATAACGCATCCCAGGAAGAAAAGCAAGTACTAATTTGAAAAAAGTATGATATTTTTTCGACGCGGTTCCGCCGTTTACGGCAAAACGTCCTCAAGAGAGATGATCCCGTACACTTGTTCGGTCATTCTGTTGACCGATCTCACGTAACTGACGGACGCCGTGAATTCGATATAGGGGAAGCCGTCGCAGACGTCAAAGCCGAGCTTGTCGAATCCGTCGACGCTCAACTCCCGGTACGTGGCGGACAGCTCCTTTGCAAGCGCGGTCTTCACGGTGTTTTTCAGCGATTCGGCACCGATCGCGCGCAGACTGTCCGCGTAGGAAGACAGCGCGTAGTTCCTCACCAGCAGGACCACCCTGTCCGCCGACGCCGTCACCGTCGCCGAGCGCGCAGAGAAGTCGCCGATCTGTTCGGAATAACAGATCTGATAGGTCGCCGCCCCCTCGATATAGCCGTCGAGCGTTTCCGTCGGCATGACCGAGGTCATCCTGTACGCCATATCCTCGACGCTCATGCGGAAAATCTGCGAGAGCCAGAGTTTCGCCATATCGGTCAATTCTTTTTCGCTCTTTTCAAGGTAGAAGACGTCCTTGCCGGACATCTCCACGAAGAGCGGCGTTCCTCCCGACGAATACCCGGCGCGCACGGTGCGCGCGTCGTCTCCGCCCTTGTAGATCTCATAGCAGCGCAGGACCTTGCCCATCTTCTCGACGCCGTCGTCGCCGATCTCATAGTTGCCGTCAAAGACACGCGTCACTTCGCGCTCGTAAGGGGAAAGAACGAATTCCTGCCCGGCGAAATTGAGCGTTCTGCTCTCTTTGGACTTGCTCTTCTCGGTCGACAGTTCGTATCCGTATTCCCTTTTGACGGCGCCGCCGAAGCATTCCTTGTAAACGTACACCCGCGGCGTCTTCGGCGTTTCTTGCGCCGTTTCCGTTTCTGCCGACGGCGTCGGCGACGGCGTATCGCCGCAGGAGATCATCAAAACGGCGCACGCCAATATCAGAAATACGGCAAGTACAGTTCTGTTCTTCATTTTCGTTTTCACTCCCCGTCAAACACGAAGCAGAGCCCCGTCTCGATCTGTACGCCGTTCTCGAGATCGATCACAACGTCGACCTTTGCCGCCGGCTGTCCCCCGTACGCCGAAAAGCGCAGGGTCTCCTCCCTGAAATACACGCCCGTCGCGTTCACGTCCTCACGGAGGATCGAGGGCAGCGCCTCTCTCATGAGCGAGAAGACGTCCTCTTTTTTCAGATCCCTGAAGAAGGAGGTGTCGGTTGACGGATCGATCCCGTCGAAGTATTCCGCGTCGAGCGTCGCGACCGGCGTCAAGCCGCAGGAAAACTCGATCTTCACGCCGCAGTCGTTCTGAAGCTCTCCCGTATAGGAGGCAAACTGCAGGATATAAGAGGCGCGCGCGCCCTCGCCGGCGCAGCAAAAGCCCTCAACCGGTTCGGCGTTTGCGAGGACCGTGAAGAATTCGGGCGTCAACCCCTCGAGCGGGCAGCCGAACACCGTGGAAATGAACTGCCGCGCAAGGAGCGTCAGTTCCTCCTCGGCTTCTTTCTGCGGCAGCCGCTCATACTGCGAGCCAGTGATGAAATCGCCGAGCAGACGGATCGTGCGGATCTGACCGTCGGCGCTCGCCGTCATGCCGTCCGTCATGGCGATCACGTGCAGCGGTCTGTCGGAATAGCCCGATCCCACGATGATGTGCGTGCCGTCGGGGGCATGCCTGACGATATGATACCGCTCCTCGAACGCGTAATCGCGGTCGAGGACCTTGACGTGTCTGACCTCCGGCACGGCGCCGTCGGGCAGTTCCGCAAGCTCGGTCGCGGTCGTGAAATACCTGCCCTCCACGCTCGGCAGCGCGCTGGTCATGAACTTGCGCTCCTCATAGAGCACGCCCTTATACTTCGGCGCGGGCGTGGGGGTCGGCGTCGGGGTGGGCGTAGGCGTCGGCGTGGGCGTCGGCGTAGGCGTCGGCGTGAGGGTGGGCGTCGGGGTGGGCGTGGGCGTCGCTGCCGTATTCTCCGTCGGGGAAACGCTTTCCGCCGTGACCGGAGACGGCGTTTCTTTCTCCGGCGACGTCGTTTGCCCGCCCTGCGTCACGCAGGCGCAGAGCGCCGCGGTCAGAAACGCCGCCAGCGTCAGACACACGGCAGGGCGAATGTTCTTTATCATCTTTTTCATTGTTCTGACTCCTCTCCGGCGCGGCGGATCCCGCCGTCTGCCGGACCGGTCTCAAGTATAACTTCAAGTCTTCGACAGGCGTCCGCTTTGTAATAGGTTTTTCCTCCGAGGTCGCACACGGTTTTATAGCATCCGATCGCGTCGACCGTCTTCCCGAGTTCCTGATAAACGCGCGCTCTGATCCAGCTGCAGAAAACGGTATCGACCGGAATATAATTCTTGGGTCTGATCGCTTCGGCGTGTGCAAGCGCCTCATCCGCCCTTCCCGCCGACAATTCGTGCAGCATGGTCAGTATTTCTCTTTTCAGCGCGTGTTTTTTCGCTCCTTTCCCGAGAAAGGAGCACGCTGTTTCAAACGCTTCAAACTGCGCGTCGAGCGTTTGCCGGTCGTTCTGCAAATACGCGACAAGAGCGATCACAAAGAAGCCGTCGATCCTCAACGTCGTCGCCGTGAGCGCGCCCGCCAGCGCCGCCGCATCGGAAAACCGTCCCAGGTCGAACGACGCGTACATTCTTGCTTTGATCACCGCGGCGCTTTTCGCGTTCGGCTTTTTCAGCGCCGCGTTTTCAAATACCGTGATATACCGGTCGGGATCGCATTCGTTGTTCCTTATATTGACCACCCTGACCGAACTGTACAGCAGCAAAACAAGCATGATGAACCATACCGTAAAGCAGCCGAACATCGCCCATCCGTTGGGAATGAACCCGAACGTGTATTCGTCGTCCAATACCGTGATCCGCCACTGTGAAAAAACAATGAAGAAAGCGATAAGGAGCACGCCCGCGATCAGAACCGCCATCCGGAAACGCCTGATATTTCTGATTTCGTCGCTGTATTTTCCAGTATATTTCATGGTTGACCTTTCAAAAGCGGAATTGTTTATAATACAGATTATCAAGGGGGTGTTTCATTTGGCGTATTTGCGCCAAATGAAACACCCCCGTCGACGTTTTGCTCCTCGGCTCACGCCTCGGTTTTGTCATATTGTTAGACAATAAGCGTTCGCCTGTCAGGACAAAACCGCAAAAGTCGCGCAAAATGGACGGGATCCCGACCATCCGTTTTGCGGGGGCTGCTCATTTGCAGGCAAATGAAACACCCCCGTTGTTCCGAAGCCCGATGAGGGCCTCGGAACAACTTTTTTCCGGTGTTAACCGGTGATACCCGAACGCTCGATACCCTGTACCAGAGACTTCTGGAAGAAGAGGTAGAGGATGATCAGCGGCAGGATGATCAAAAGCGAGCAGGTGTTTCTGATCGCCGAATCGTAGTTCTTCTTGCCTGCGAACGAGGCGTCCGTGGACAGCGACTTCGGCACCCTTACGATCGACGGGATGAGCTTCGGTCCCGCGTTGTTGAAGAACATATTGGTGTAGAAGTTATCGGTCCACTGCCACGAGAAGGCGAAGATGAACACCGTCAGCATCATCGGCACCGACAGCGGGATGATGATCGTGACGAAGGTCCTGAACACGCCCGATCCGTCGATGTACGCCGATTCTTCAAGTTCGTCGGGCACGCCTTTGAAGAACTGACGGAGCATGAAGATGTACAGTCCGTTCTTGTAGGCGAGGCCCGTAACCGACAGGATCGCCATCGGCCAGTAGCTGTTGAGCAGGTTGAAGCCCTTTGCGCTCTTGAACCCGGCGATGAATCCCCCTTCCCCCGCGATGTTCTTGATGCCGTTCCAGAACGCTTCAAGATAGAGCGGTTTGAAGTAGTTGAACTCCGAGATCATCGCATAACGCAGAACGATATGCGGCACGACCATCGTGAAGATGACCAGCATGAAGAGGAGTTTGTTGAACTTGAATTTGAACTTGGCAAATCCGTAAGCGATGATGCAGCAGGTGATCGTCTGCAGCAGCGCGCAGACAAGACTGAGAATAAAGGTGTTGCCCATCGCCTTGAAGAAGCCGTTTTCGGTGATGATGTACTTATACTGGTCGATCGTCCAGTGCTTCGGGATCAGTTTGACCGTCACGTCGACGAAATCCTCTCTGTCCATAAAGGAGCCGAAGATCTTCGAGTAGAAGGGGAAGAGGATCACGAACGCCACCCCGAGCAGCAGCAGGAAGCGGAACATCCTGTATAACAGCATGACCGCGTAGTTGCTGTTGAGGTATTTAATGCGGAACCTCGTCCAACGGGAAGTACGCTCGAAATCAACTCTGATCCTGTTTTTGCTTTCCTTCAGAACTTTCGTCTGTTGTTGTTCAGTGTTGTTCATTGCGGCCTCCTTTCCTCAATCCCGTCGCTGATAGAATACGAACGCCGATACGACGGCCGAAACTATCGCGATGATCAGAATAACGACCAAGAAGTAGAACCACGCCATTGCCGCGCTCATCGTTTCACTGTTGGTATGCTCCGACATGATGAGCTGCATCATCGAGTTTGTCTGCGACGTGAACGCGTCAATGACGGTATAGACCGTATTGACGAGGATCATCGGCGAGACCATCGGGAAGGTGACCTTCCAGAAGGTTTCCCAGGTCGTCGCGCCGTCGATCGAGCAGGACTCGTAGATGGCGGGCGAAATGGATTGCAGACCCGCCAAGAAGATCAGCAGCTGAACGCCCGAGCGGTTGATGATGCCGTAGATGTTGTTCACAAGGTCGGTGACGTACTTGACAAGATCCGTACCGACCTTCATCCCTTCGAACAGCCGTGCAAGGTCGTAGTTGGAGATGATGGCGGAGGCGGAAGTCCCGGTAGAACCCTTGCTTGCCGCCGACGCGTTCTTCATCGTGTCGATCGCGGTGTTGCCGATGTTGTCAAGCTCGTCGATCAGACCGGTACCCAGAATGACCGGCACGAAGAGGATCGCTCTGAAGACCGCTCTGCCCAGCACCTTCTGGTTGAGCAAAACCGCCATGAACAGGGAGAAGACCACGATCGCCGGAATGTCGAATACCAGCTGTTTGATGCCGCTGAGCAGCGTCTGCGTGTAGGACTGGTGCGTCGTCAGCATTTCGATGTAGTTGTCAAAACCGATGAAATGACCGGTGCTGGCAACGGTGTTCAGCATACTGAACTTGATCGACGTGATGATGATGGGGAGGTAGACCGTCAGAAAGCCGATGAGGAACGGCAGAATGAACCACCAGCCGGATCTCGCCTTTTTCTTATCGAGCGAGACGACTTTTCTTTTCCTCTTCGCCGCCTGAGATGTCGTACCGACGTTTTTTGCACGATCCATACTCAATCCTCTCCTTTCGCGGTTTTATAGTAACCGTACGCGCTGATCCTGACGTTCTGTCCCTGATCCTTGACTACAACGTCGTAGTAGTTGTAGTTGATGTAGATCACGACGCCGTTGTCGTAGGTCACGCGGACGATCGAATCATCCGCAAGGTCGTAGGTCGAACCGACCGGATTGCCGTCGACGTCGAACGCGCCGTCGGTCGCCAGTTTCAGTTCGCCGTTCTCCTCATAGATGACGCCTCTGTAGGAATCGACGTTATACGCGTCGGGATCCAGGCGTTTGTCACGGGGCACGTCGAAATAGATCTCATAGTGCGCGATCGCGCGCTCGAACGCCTCTTTCGCCGCTTCGTACGCCGCGTCCGCCTTCTGCTTGTCGAGGGAGAGCGCGACGTACAGGTCGCCGCTCTTGCTCTTCTGCAGATCCGAGATCAGTTTCAGAAGTTCGCCGACACGCGCTTTGTCCGCGTCCGAGAGCACGACGTCCGCGCTCTCGAGGGCCGCGTCGTCCTTGCTCCAGCCGTAGGAGGCGATGATGCTCTTGAGTTCGTCCTCGTATCCCGCCAGCAGTCCGGAGAATTTGCGTTCAAAGAGCGCGTCCGCGTTCTCTTTACGCGTTTCCGCCTTCTTATAACTGCCGATCAGTTCCCTGACCGTCGCTATGATCTTCTGCTGATCCTCGGCGCTCTCGTCCTTATCGGGGACGCGCACGCCGGAGACGAAGTCGTGCTGCACGAATTTGGCGTTCACCACGTCGCCGAGCACGGCGTTGATCTCCTTGTAGATGTCGATCATATCCTCTTTCCAGGTACTGTAATCCAGCGAGTAATACTTCGACATCGTCGTCGATTCCTTCAGGTACTTGGTGTTCCGGGACGCCAGGATGAAGTGCGGAGCGGCACCGTTCTCGAGGATGTGCAGGATCTCCTGATCCATGCTCGACGCCATGTTCGTGGCGCCGCCCGCGTAGTTGACGCTTCCGTGGAATACCATCGAGAAGAAGGGCACCGAGCAGCTCGTCATCTGATAGGTACTGCCCGTCATCGACAGATTCATGATGTGATCCGCATAGCCGACCGCGTAGTCGTTGCCGCCGTCGATCATCACGCTGCCGAACGCTTCCTTCAGTTTCGAGAGAAGTTCGGCGGTAAAGATCCGGCTGTCTTCACGGTTGTAGGGATCCTCCTTGTCGAAGTCGGAGTTCAGATCGGTACCGAGCGAGGCGACCGATACGCCGAGATTGTTGAATTTGCCGTAGTTCTTCACAAAGGCGTCGCAGAAATATCCGTACACCGAAGTGGAGACCGCCAGCAAGCCCGTCGGCGTGAAGATCTGCAGGGTGGGATCGTACTCTTTCTTGACGATATAGCGTCCGTCGATGGTCTCGACCGCGTGATCGCTGTCGGTATAGCCGTCGAACGCTTTGTTTCTGTGCATATACGCGAAGTCGAAGTCGGGATATACGCCGATCTTCTTTTCGGAGGCGTATTCAAGGAAGTCCTTGTATCCATCGTCTCCGCCGACCGCGCTCTCAAAGCTGACCTTGTAGGGCATCGTCGGCGTCATGCCGCCGTTGGCAAAGCCGCGCAGACGGATGTTCATGACCGAGGTGTCAATGCCCTCCTCATTCAGTTCTCCGACGATGTTCTTCAAGTCCTCAAAGGTGTTGAGCGGCTTCATTTCGGTCGTCGGGAAGGTCAAGAAGGAGGACGCGACGCTGATCGCGCCGAACGCTTCGATGTAAAGCGGAACGCCGCTCGCCTTTTTCAGATCGCTGAGCACGCCGCCCGCCCGCAGGTAGTCGCGGTAGATCGCAGCCATGCCGGAGTAGTCCGCCGCGTAGGGCGTGGAGACGTAGCCGGCTTTCTTCGCCGCTTCGCCCTCAACGCTCTGCATCATCGTCATCTCCAGAGTGTAGTTTCCGGTGTATTTTCTCTTGGAAACGACCGTCCATTCCGCATCCGCACCCGTTGAGATCGCGTCTCTTAAGTTATAGGTGTCTCTCGGACGCGGGTTGACGACCATGTACGCTCTGCAGTACTTGGTTTCCACGCCGCCTGTCGCCGCAACGAGCGAGGTCAGCGTCGAACCCTCGGTCATCATCGCGAAGAATCCTTTGGTGACCTTGGCGCTCTCGGTCTTCTCTTCGGGCGTTTCGGGCGTTTCGCCGACGTCGGGCGTCTCTTCCGTTCCGGGCGTCTCGGGCGCGGTCTCGGAATAATGCTCGTGTCCGCAGACCGTGCAGACGCTCTTCGTGATGCCGTCGATCACAGCCGCGGCTTCGCCGTAAATGTGTCCGACGACGTGCGTCGATCCGGAAACGTCGCCGCAGATCGCGCAGACCGTCTTCGCGTCGTAGCCGTCGGTGCAGACCAGATCCTCGGGAAGCGTCAGCCGGTAGTCGTGCTCCGTGCGCTCCTCGTTTACCGTATCCGCTTCCCCGCTCCTGTATCCGCACTTTTCGCACTGATACCAGGTGTGCAGGGTCTCAAGGCAGGTCTTGCCGTCGTCAAGCCGCTCGCCGTAGACGTGCGCGGTCTTCACGCGGGCGCTGCCGCCGCCGTACTCCTTGCCGCAGTCGGCGCAGCGGAAGGTACGCCAGCAGATATCGCCGTCGGCAATATACGCTTCCTCGTATTCATGCCCCTCTTCTTCGGGGAACGAGAAGCCGCAGCGCTTGCAGGCGCCGTTTTCGTCGTATTCGTGCTCGACGTCGATCTCATAGTCCGTGCCGCAGCGCGCGCACCGGACTTCGACGTAGCAGCGATGATCCTTCGTGAGGATCTCGTCGCCGACCTCTTCCGGTTCGTGCGTGAGCAGCGTGACTTCCTTGTGTCCGCAGAGCAGGCAGGTACGGGTCTCCTTGCAGAAGCCCTTTTCCGCGACGTACTCCGCATCGTCCGCGTAGGTGTGTTCTACCGGTTCGTTGACCGCAAGTCCGCAGACCGTGCAGATCTTCTTCTCCGCGCAGACGCCGTCCTCGTGGACGGGATAGCTCTCCTCGCCGAAGCGGTGAACGTCGGTGAGGACCTCGCGGTATCCGCAGTTGAGGCAGGTGTGCTCGATGACGCAGTGTCCGTCCTTCACGTAGGTGAGCTCGGTCGCTTCGTCGAACTCGTGGTCGACCGGCAGCAGACCGTTTGCCGGAACGCCGTTCTCGCCCTTGAGCATCTCGCCGCACTGTACCAGAACGGGAATGGGATCGTTCTTCTTGTCGAGCTTCAGTTCACCCTTCTCGTCTCTTTCATAGACGATGTTGCCGTTCTCGTCGGTCAGCTCATAGGTCCTCGAGCAGAGGTAGTACTCATAGCACTGACCGTCGATCTCGACGTAGTGCAGATCGTTGTAGGTATGCGCGCCGTAGCCGGTCTCGACGGTGTGCCATCTGAGATCGCCGTAGCACTCTTCGATCTGCGCGTCAGTGAATTTCTTGCTCAATTCGTCGTAGAGCTGCTGGCAGACCGGGCATTTCTCCTCGACGATGCCGATATGATGGCAGTCAGCCGTCTGGATCACCTTCGAGCTTGTCGGCGCTCCGTGCGAATAGGGTTTGCTCTCGAGATATCTGACAGCGCCGCAGTCCTTGCAGTACATCGCGGTGCCGCCGTCGATCTTTCTCGAGCAGTCCGCCGTGATCGTCTTTTTCGTCCAGACGTGGCGGCAGTTTTCGGTCAGCGTGCCGTCCGCGTTCTCCGAGAAGTCCAGATTGACCGTCTCGACAATGCCGTAGATCGGCGCGCGCATCTTCTCCTCGTGCCCGGTGTAGCCGGCGGGCAGCGTGTGGTAGGCGTTGTCCGGTCCGTACATCGTGCCGGTGTTGAAGACGACCGCCTGACCGATATAGTCCTCAAAACGGATGAGCGAGCCCGATCCGTCGGGCAGGAAGACGTATCCCTTGTTGTCGTACGATCCGGCGCCGAGATACGGCAGGACCGTGACCGAGCGCAGACGGAAGTTGTCCTCGTCGAAGATCAGGGAGTTCGCCGGCATACGCACGGTGAAGCCGCCGTCCTTGAGGGTGTATTCCAGCGCCGCTCTGAACGCGGGGGATACCGATCCGGTCTCCACGTAGCCCGTCAGTTTGTGGTCGTATTCCAGATCCTCGAAGGAGTAGTTCGGCACGTAGTTGCGGATATAACTCTCGATCTGGATCTTCTCACGGGTCGCGGGTTTACCGTAGATATACATCGACATATACCCGGTGTACGGGAGTGCGAAGCCGGTGATATAGTACGGCGGGTCGGTTTCTTCCTTTTTCTTCTTATCGAAGGCCTTCTTGTTCAAAAGGTCTTCCTGCATCTGCTTCTCATACTCCGCCGCCTTTTCGGGATTGTAGTCCTCGGACACGAACATCGTTCTGCCGGGCTCCGGCCCGTACTGGGCAAGCGCCGGATATCTCGTCTCACGGTCGACGCGCACGCTGTTGGCGATCTCGTTTCCGTCCTCGCCGTTCATCAGCATCCTCGTCGCGTAGTAACTGAGCATCTTGTTGTAAGCCGCCTTATCCTTTTCAAGGATCGGAGAGAGTATGATCTTCTCAAAACGGTATTTCTCCATGTACACCGGCACCAGCCTGCGTTCCTCAACGGTACCGACCACGTACTCGACCGAAACGCCGTTCTTGATATGGGAAACGGTGATCTGGTTGTTGCACGCCGCGTCGGTGAAACTGTTGATCGTCGGCGCCGCCGCCGAGGATTTACCCGTTTTGACGCTCTCGTAGGTGATGATCAGCTGCGAGAGGATGTCGGGCAGTTTGCCCGTGGCGTTGTTGATCAGATCCGTGCGCGGTTCGCCCGTCTCGGAAAGGGCGTTCGGCACGGCGTCATAGGGGTTGGTGAATACGATCTGCCCCGTCGTTTTGTTTCTGACCGCCACTTCGCCGGACTGCTCGTTGACGTAGAGTTCCATATCCTTGTAGGTCTTGAAGGGCTCGTAGGAATAGATCGGGTCGAGATACTGATCGTACAGCCCCGTTTCCTTCTTGACCGACATGGAGCGGAGTTTTGCTTCGGGCGTCGCATAGGAGGTTTTCAAGAACGTCGCGCTGTCGAACCCCTCGACTTCAACGGGTTCTTCTTCCCCTTCGGAAGAATCCTTGTCCTTGTCCGCCGCATACGCGGGGACCGCGGACAGGATCACCGCGGTGAACGTTCCGAAGACCGTCAGGAGCGCGAGAAGACAAGACAAAAGTTTCAGTAAATGATCTTTCATTTTCTCTTCCCTCCTATACTCTGAACGACAGTTCGGTCGCGATGTTGGAAACGAAGTTGGACATCTTCATGACCAGTCCCGAGAAGAGGATGACCAAGAACATGATGATCGCCATTCCCACGATCGTACCGATCGTCGTCAAGATGTTTTTACCCAGTGAATAATCGTGCGTTACCATCATGCCGAAGAAGAGCAGCAGTCCGAACCATACCCAGGCGACGCCCATGATCAGACTGACGAACCCCGTTTCGGAGGTGGTCACGAAGTTGGAAACGATCGTTGCAAGCAGCGTTGCAAAGGAGAGCGGCGCCGCCGCGTAGCAGGTCGCCACGTAGACGTCCTTGAAACTGCCTTCGCCGTCGAACAGCGTGGTCAGACACCAGTTCGCCGTCACGAAGAGCGCTAACGGCACAAAGATGCCGACCGCCTGCGAGATCGCGCTCGCCGCGACGCTCGAGGAGGCGTTGCCCGCCACGATGTAGCCGGTGCCGAAGGACTGGTAAATGAACGCCGCAACGACCAGCAGCAGCCAGAAAGTCGCGCCTCTGACGCCGCCGCGCTTCTCGTGCTTGAGGTCCCAGAATCCGTCGAACGGGTGGAAGATGACGTGGAAGACGTAGATGACCTCCTCGCCGAAACTCTTCTTGCCCTTTTTCAGCGCCGTTTTTCTGTTGACCTTGCCGGCAAAGCCGAAGAACTTCGCAATGCCGAACAGCAGAGCCGCGATGACGACGATGATGAGGAAGATGAACTTCGAAATGACATCCTTGCGGTACATCTTGAAAGCGCCCGAATAGTCCTCGACGTCATGCGCCGTCTTGTACATATCCATCGCTTCTTCCCACTTGAACTCCCTGAACATGGCGTCGCCGATGCCGACGTACGCCGCGTCGTAGTTGTTGTTTCTCTGCAGGATGTTGTACCAGTCGTCGACCGCTTTGTCGTACTCCTTGTTGTTGGTGTGCCGCAGCGCGGTCATCAGGATCTCGCCGTACTGCGTTCTCTTGTAGACGGTGATCGCGACCGAAGACGGGCTGCTGTCCAGAACGAGCAGTTTCCCTTCTACGCCGTCGGCGATCGACCGCGCGTCGGCGAACTGATAGCAGAGCGCCGCCGCTTTGCCGATATTGCCCTTCTGCGAGCCTTTGTCGCCGAAGACGAAGAGCAGATTACCGTTCTTGTCGTAGGTGAAGATGTGGCTGCGCAACTGGTCGACGATCGACCAGGTGCCCTCTTCTCCGAGCGCGACGTCCACGATGACCGAAGCGCCCGTCGCGGCGCCGGCGTTGGTGGTCGTCAGCGCGCTGTTGACCTTGACTTCGCCCGACGGCGGATAGAAGCCGTTGCGGCGCATGATGTCGTCACCGTCGGGGTTGAGCTTCTTGACCGGCGCGTAGTCGCCCGACTTGGATTTGCCGGTGATCGCCGACTGCTGACTTCCCTTGTCGATGTTCTGCGTGGTGACGTAGATCATGTCGTTGTCGTCAATGGTGATGTTGTTGAAGGAAGAGGACAAGTTGACGCTGTTCTGCGCCTTCTGCTCCGCCGTCTGGAAGCGCTCCCAGATCGCGTCGAAGAAGTTCTTGGTGGTCTTCTGCGCGGCGACGATCGAGCTGAAGGAGCCGTCGCCGTTCAGCGAGATGACGCCCTCGTAGGTATCTCTCGACACCACGTAGATTCTGCCCGACGAGTCGACCGCCAGAGCGATCGGCGTATAGCGCGCGTCGCTGTCGAAGATCTCGGAGCGCGGTTCGTCGATCACGCGTTCGAAGTTTCCGTAGTAATCGAACACGACGATCCGGCGGTTGCCGGTATCCGCGACGTAGATCTCGCCGTCGCGCCAGCTGGTGGGCTTGCTGATGAAGACCCCTTCCGGCGCGTTCAGCGCGTCCGCGAAGCCGTCGTTGTTGAAGGTGTTGAGACTCAGCACGACGTTCTTCATGTACTTGTCGAGGATCAGGATGCGGTTATTGCCCGTGTCGGCAATATAGACCTTGTTGTTATAGTCGACCGTGATGTCCGCCGGACGCAGAAGCGCCGCGCCGATCCCGCCGATATCCTTCGAGGTGATGACCTTATCGGGCGTATAGGCGTCGGGCGAGCTGAGCGGCTGGCCGTTGATCGAATAGGTGTAGGTCGAATATGCCGCCGCCGAGGCGGGAAGGAAGGAAAGGGTCGCGCCGAGGATCGCCGCAAGGACGAAGAACACGGCAAAACGAAGTGATTTCTTCATGTCCGCACCCCCTTAATCCTTCATGCCCGAGGACGACATGGTCTCGATGATGTTGCTCTGCGAGATCACGAAGACCAGGATCGGCACGATCATCATGACGACCGCCGAAGCGGCGCCCGCGCCCGCACGGACGATACCGCCGGCGAGGATCTGACCGATCGCGTAGTTGAAGGTCTTGAGTTCCTCCGAATAGATGTAGATCGACGCCCCCGCGTTCCAGAGTCCCTGGAAGGAGTAGACGATCATCGTCAGCCACGCGGGTTTGACCATCGGCATCGCGATCGAGTAGAAGCAGCGGAATTCGCTTGCGCCGTCGAGTCGCGCGCTCTCCAGGACCGCGTCGGAAACGGAGGAGTCCATGAACTGTTTCATGAGGTAAAGGCCGAGCGTCGAACCCCAGGAGGGAATGATCACCGCCCAGTAGGTATCGACGAAGTGGAGTCTGGACATGATGAGGAAGGAGGAGATCGCGCCGACCGTCGAATGGAACATCAGCGATTTGACGATCAGGTTGAACATCAGGCTCCTGCCCGGGAAGGTCATTTTCGAGAGCACGTACGCCGCCATCGACGCGAGCACCAGGTTGCCGAAGGTGCCGGCGACAGAGATCAGAACGGTGTTGAAGATGTATCTCGAGAAGGGGACCCAGGAGGTGTTCATCAGTCTGAACAGATCCACGAAGTTGCCGAGCGTCGGATCCTCCACCCAGAATTTCGGGGGGAACACCCACAGTTCATCCAGCGGCTTGAGCGACTGCAGAATCGCGTAAAGCATCGGGAGGAACATGAAGAGTCCGACGATGATGAGGAACGCCGAGATGCCGGCGTCGCCGCCTGCCGACCGGTTGAGGACGACGCGGTGTTTTCTGGTTCTTAATTTCCGTGCCATCTCACTGCCCCACCTTCGACAAGATTTTTTGCACCAGCACGTTTGCACCGATCATGATGGCAAACAGGATGGTCGCGATCGCCGAAGCGTAACCGATCTCGTAACGCATCCCGCCGTAGTCGTCGAGATGGTGCGTGATCGTGTGCGCCTTGTAGTTGACCGAGGGGAACCCGCAGAGCGCGGTCACGATGCCGCCGAAGCCGAAGGAGCCGGTGATCGAAAGGATCGCGCCGAACATCAGCTGCGGCTTCATATAGGGCAAGGTGACGTACCAGAGTTCCTGCCAGCGGTTCTTGATGCCGTCGACCGCGCCCGCTTCGTAAAGCGAACGGTCGACGATCTGCAAGCCGGCGATAAAGGACAGGAATGCCGTACCGAGCGACGTCCAGAGGGCGACGACGATACAAAGAGGCATCACGTAATTCTCATTCTGGAACCACTGGATCGGGTCTGTGATCAACTCCAGCTTCAGGAGCATACCGTTGACATAACCGTAGGAGTCGCCGGAGAAAGCGACCTGCCAGATCATGTAGACCGAACCGGAGATCGAAGGCGCGTAGAAGATCAGGGTGACGAACGCTCTGACTTTCGGAGGCAGCTCGTTGATGAACCACGCGACCACGAATGAGAGCAGGTAGGATATAGGACCGGTGATGGATGCGAAGATCAGCGTGTTCTGGCAGGCGAGAATGAAGATATCGTCGTCCAGAAACAGTCTGGTATAGTTGTCCATGCCGATCCATTTCGGCCATTCAAGCATGTTGAACGACGTGAAACTGAGTACGAACGAGAGGACCACCGGAATGATGGTAAAGAGCAGGAAGATGATGTAGAAGGGCGCCACCATGATGTAGGCGACGTAGTTTCTCTTCATTTCCTTCAGCGTCCATGCCAGTTTCGACATATCTTTCCGGGAAACGGCTTTCTTCTTGACGGGCTTTTGCACCGCTTCGGCTTCCGCTTCCGGAGTTTTCACTGAATTGTTGTTTGACACTTTTTTACTCTCCTTACGAAACGTCGGAAATTTATTTTACTAAATATGAAGCGTTTTTCTCATGCGTTGACCTGAGAAAGGCGCGTCACGAATTGGAATAGGAAATATCCTTATATGCCAATTCAAATTCCTGACGTTTCCTCGTCAGTTCCGAATTGATGGTGACCACGTACTCCTGAATGGCGGTAACGGGGTCGGCATTGTTGTTGTAAACGTCAAGGAACGCGAAGTTCACGTACCTTGAAATGATATATCCGCCGGGATACTCGGGGATACCGACAAGGTTGTCGAACTGGGCAAGCAGATTGTCGCGCTCCGCCGACGTCCAGGGCAGCTCCTTGAGCGCGTCCTTGTTTGCCGTCGGGTGCTTCGACTCGGTGCCCAGCACCGCGGTGACTTCGCTTGCGTAGGTCGACTGCGCGGTCCTGCCGGTGAACCATACCATGAATTTCCATGCGTTGTAGGTCACTTCCCTGTCGGCGGCGCCCTTCAGCATAATGATCGCGGAGGAGCCGGAGGTCGACTGATTGTGGATCGCGCCGGTCTGGCTGTCCTTGATGCCGGGCAGCGGAACGAATTCCCACATACCCTTGATCTCCGTCGCGAAGAGCTGCAGCTGCGTGTACGCCGTGTAGCCGAGGATGCCCATCGGGATCTCGCCCGAACGGAAACGGTTGGAGAAGTCGTACGCGATCGGGAACTTGTACTGCTGGAAGAAGTTGCACATCGTCTCGAACGCCTCGATGGAGAGGTTCTCGTCGAGCGAAATGGTCTGTCCGCCGTTGCTGTACAGGTCTCCGCCCATCTGGTACAGGAACATCTCAAATCCGCCGAGCGAACCGGGCATCGCGATCTCCATGTTGTTGCTCTGCAGCACGCCGATGATGGCGTAGAGATCGTCCCAGGTCTTGGGCGGTTCGATGCCGAGTTCGTTGAAGATGTCCGCGCGGTAGAACATCATGTTGAAGGACTGTTCCTGCGGCAGGCCCCAGAGAGAGAACTTCTCGTAATACTCGGTGGGATTGCGCTTGTATTTTCCCTGCTCGGAAGCGGGCAGTTCGTTATAATCCTTCGCCGAAATGTAATAGCGGTAGGACACCGTATGACCGGCCTCGTCCTTGATCGCGGCATAGTACTTCTTCAGGTATTTCTCGACCTTGTCGTATTCCTCGGGCGTCACGTCGAAGTAGTATTTGACGTCGTATTCGTCGTACGCCTTCTTTTTGGCGTCGTCCATTTCGTCGTAGGACTGCTTCGTGATGACCTCGTGCAGCGTGATCGGCACCATGGCGGCGGTCGAGAAGGACGCGTTGGAGGCGTCGGTCTCATCCTGCTGCTCGTTGCGGAATTCACGCACGACGTTCGCAAAGCCGGTGATGTACTGCGCGTCGAACGCCTGATCGTAGGCGTATCCGTGCTCCGCGCAGTATTCCTTCGTGCCGAAATCGGTCACCTCGACGAGCGCCGAACGGATCGCCCAGTTGATAACGTCGGAGGAGCCGTGTCCCATCGAGACATCGGGACCGACGCCCGCCAGAACGGAGGGCAGAAGCGAGCCGCCCGCGACCAGTTTCAGGTTGACCGCGATCTCGGTGTTGGTCGTGAAGTCGTTGTTGACCATCGAACGGATGATGTTCGCCTGGTCACGGCCGGTCGTCGTCCAGACGACGATCGCGCTCTCGTCGGTTTCCTCCATCAAGCCGAGCGTATTGTAGTCGGTCGAGAAGGAGGCGCCGAACATCCGGATCTCAAACCACATCGTCTTGAAGAATCCCGGAACCGCATCGGGAAGCTGTTCGGTCTTGCCGCTCGCTTCCTCCTTGTTGCCGGGCGCGACGAGCAGATAGTCGATCTCCAGGGGAGATTCCTTGGAGTTGGAGATCCAGGTACCGAGCGTACCGAGGTTGCTCTTGAGCGAGTTGAGGTTGCCCGCGATCTCGCTCTCGTCCTTGCCCATTCTCTCGAGCAGCTGCGCCACTTTTTCAAGCGTCGCGACGTGCGAGCCTCTCGTGCCGGTGATCTCTTCGATCTCCTTGGCGATCGAGTACAGCCGTCTCGCTTCCTCGGACAGGGTGTAGACCGCGTCGGGGATCCTGCGGAAGAATCCGTAGTCGCGGTTCGCGTCGGGCGAGGAGCCCGCGAGCATCAGGAACTTGATGTACGCGTCGTTGATGCGGTTCAGCGACTCGGTGACGCGGCGGATGATATCCGACATTCCGCCGAGGTTCGCTTCGAACTCAACGATGTTGTCGCCCTTTTCAAGATAGATCGAGAACTCCGTCGTTCCGTCGTTCAGGTATCCGATCTGCCATTCGTCCCCGTAGTTGAACTGCAGGTAGTACGCTTCCGCGAAGGGCACCGTCGCCCCCTCGGGATTGCCGAGTTCGCTGTGAAGCTGTACGCGCAGCTGTCTTGAAACGAAGGAGCCCTGCAGGGTCGACTGGCTGAACTTGACGGCGATCTTGTAGAAGCCGTCCTCGGGCACCGTGACCTTGTAGCGTACCCATTGACCCACGACCGACCACTTTTTCTGGTCGCCCGAGCCCGAGCCGCCGAGCGTGTTCAGATACTGGATCGAGGGGTGCTGGGGCGAGGTGATGCAGGACGTGCGGTCGTTGGTCGGATAAATGGTGTTGTCGGAAGTGGCTTCGGGGTATTCCGCTTCCAGTTTGATGAAGTTTTCTTCCTCGTAAGCCGATTCCTTGGCGCCGTGTTCCTTTAAGGTCGCGTTCCATTCCGCGGCGGCGGCTTTCACCGTATCCGCGGAAACGTCGTTCTTATCCTTATATTTCTCAAGGTACTGGCGGTAGGACAAAAGCGACTGTTCGGGAATGAACATGATCGAGGAAACGACCATCGGTTCTCTGCGCGCGAAGAGCTGCAGGGTGTGATCGCCCTCGGTGAGATAGAACTTGAGCGGTTCGACGAAGGAGCCGGTGGAGTCCATGAGAGAGATCGATCTCCAGCGTTCGACGATCTCGGTGCTCGGACGGATCTCGTTGCCGTTGATATCGGTCGGGAAACCGCCTTGAAGCTGGATGTCGGAGCGCTCGGCGCGGGTCTTCACACCGTTTTCGTCCTTCTTCTCCACGTAGTTCTCGTAGGTTTTCGAGATCCCGACGTAGGTCGCCTCATAAAAGGGGATCGCGCCGTCGATGTAGATCGAGCGCTCGATGGAGGTCTTCTTGCTGATCTCCTCCTCATAAACCGAGAAATAGCGGAGATTGATCGTATAGTAGCCGGTTTTGTCGACGTGGAAGCGGAAACCGACGGCGTCGTGGTCGGGCAGATAGATCATGCCCTCGGGCTTTGCCGCCGTGTCCGCGTACTCCGCCGGAATAGAGGCGGCGTCGTAGGTGTCCACGTATTTCTGCGAGATATCGGATAGGAAATTGCGGATGATCTCGAGCTGATCGAGCTGTTTTTGTTCCTCGGGATTGAGGTTCAGCGTCGGATATTTCTCGGGATACTTCTCGAAATAGTCTCTCGGATTCAGAAGACGCGATGCAAACTCCGTATAGTATTCAGCGGGGATCCTCACGGAGGTCACGGGCGTGCCGTTGAGAATGATCGCGTGCTCCGGCGCCGAAGCGCTGAGTTTCTTGCCGGTGTTCCGGTAGGAATCGAGGTCGCACAGTACGTCGATCAGACTGAATTCACGCCGGTTGTCGCCCGAGCCGATCGTAAAGCGGGCGTTCGCGTCGTCAAAGAATTTCGATAATGTTTCCCTTGAACGAATGACGCTGTCAACATAGCTCTTCCTGCAAAGCACGGAAGTGATCGAAGGGTCGTAATCGGAAACGACGTTGATCCTGACGGTATCGTCGGGTCCCAGGCCGTTCTGCTTTACCGCTTCCGCAACGATCGGATCGTACCTTTTCAGATAATCCGCATACTTGACCGTCGAAAGGATATCGGTAAGGCCGCCGATATCGTTCAGATTGTAAGTATCGTCGTCCGGCGCTCCCTCCGCGCCCGCGTGCACAACGAAAACACCCGTCATCGTGAGCACGGCAAGCAGGATTGAGAGAAGCCGCAGAGCATTCTGTTTGCGCATGGTTATGCAGCCATTCCTTTCATAGAGTAGACCGGGACGGGCAGCGCCCGACGACCCGCCGGTACGATCACACACGGCAAAAATGGTTCCGCACACAGCGGCTTCTTTTTGAGGCGTCATCACACCTGCACGGGCTGCTTTTTCCCGACCGTCGCATCCGGAAGCGCGTTCCGGATACTCTTTTGACGGCAATATCATAACATAACATATCCAAAAAGTCAAGAAGACAAAAAGTGCCCCGTTTGGACCGCGGCGGCGCGCGCGACCCGATTTGAAGACACAAAAAATTAACCGTTTGTTCACACGTTATATACCCCGCCGTGTGTTTTGCATTTTTTGGCGTCTGCAAAATTCGCGGCAGTAATTAAAATTTACTATTTTTGATCTAATATTTGCTAAAAATATTATTATTTTTGCTTTTTTCGATTGATTGCGGAAAACTGCAACTCACATTTCCTTTTTCGGGCGTTCCGGCCGTCCCGAAAACCTCCTGCGCGACCCGCGGCGGCGCGTTCTGCATTTTCGTCATTTCACACAAAAAACTCAAGAAAATTTCTACACCTTCACGAAACCGTTTTCTTGCGGTCAAAACCCGATTTCCGCACCGCTCTTTCCGTTTTCCGCACCGCTCCTCCCCTTTTCCCGTGAGAACCGGCGGCTGTACGGCAGGTCTCCGGCGCGCCGCCCGCGCGTCGGCAGCCGTTTTGCGCCGCCGCCGCGTCCTTTTCCGGCGCTTCTTCCCCGCCCGCGCGCCTCTACCCGCCCGCGCAGATGCGCTTCTACCCCGCCCGCCGCCGCGTCCTTTCCCGCGCTTCCTCCCCGCCCGCGCGCTTCTACCCGCCCGCGCAGATGCGCTTCTACCCCGCCCCGCGCCGACTTCTTGACAACCGGCGCGTTCTGTGTTATACTCAGGCGTACGGATACGCTTGACGCTGCCGCGCGGCGTACGCCCGGACCGCAAAATGAAAGGAGGGATACCGGTGCGCTCGTTTTTCAGATGCCTCGGCGGAGGGTTCCTGCGCAATCTGCCGCTGCTCGCAGGCGGGGGGATCCTGCTGCTTTTCTCCTTTATCTTCGGTCAGCGCGTACTCCGGTATATCTCCTACAGTCTCTTTATCGCCTATCTGCTCTCCTGCTCGTTTCAGGCGGTCTACGCCCTTTCCGCGAAGGGCGCCGCCGTTCAGGGGGAAAAGGCCGCCGAAGAGCGCGCGCCGGCCGCGCAGGACCGAAAAGACCGGCGTTGACCGTTCGCCGACATTTATGAACGTACCGACAGCAAGGCATGAAAAAAGGATGCTCTGTTCCGCGCTCCGCACGGAATGAAGCATCCTTGTTTTTTGAGCCCGGACCGGTCTTTCCGTCACGGGAGGGGACGCCCTAAACGGGGTCTGCCGGTCCCGCCGGCGTTTCGGTTTCCGTCGCCGGCGTTTCTGTCGGTATGGGCGTTTCCGTCGGCGTCGGCTGCTCGGGCGCGGGCCCGAACAGCGCGATATACACGACGTTCGCCGATGGCGCGTCGCTGCGAAGCGCGTCGGGATATCCGTCAGACCATCCGATGAACGCCCAGCCCTCGTCAGGCAGCGCCTCGACCGGCGCGGTCGGCGTACCGCCCGGGACCTCCTGTACGCTCTCTCCCGCGATCGAACCGCCGTCCGCGGCGAGATAGGTCACGGTAAAGGTGAGGTTTTCGATCCTGTCGAAGAGCGCTTCGACGGTACCGTCCGCGTAGACGACGTCGCTGCGCGCCGCGTCCGTTAAGCCGTCGCTCCACCCGATAAAGGCGTATCCTTCCGCCGCCGATGCGCGCACATGCTCGGTCGCGCTGCGGCTGGGAACGGTCTGTACGGCGTTTCCTTCAATACTGCCGCCGACGCCCGCCGTATAAGTAAAGGTATAGGATGCGGGATCGGGGACGAAAAACGCCGTGATCATCGTATCGCCCGTTACGCGGTCTCGCCTCTCGGGAGAAGTGCCTCCGTCGCTCCAGTAGGCGAAGAGGTATCCGGGATCGGGGACCGCCCTGACGCTGCTGCCGCTTGAACCGGGAATCAGATACTGCGTCAATTCGCCTTCGATCTGTCCGCCTGCCTCTGCCGCATAGCTGACGACCTTGCGCGCCGCGAAGAGCGCGGTGTAGGTCGCCTTTCCGGAAACGGTATCCTGTCTTGACGGCGCGGAGAGACCGTCGCTCCATTTGTCGAAATAATGCCTGTCGTCGGGGCGCGCGGTCACGACCGAGGTCTTGTTGCCGTACAGTACCGACTGTACCGCTTCGCCGTCGATCCTGCCGCCCTCGCCCGCGGCGTACGTGATCTCATAATAGGTAAAGGTCTGGCTGTCGGGCGCGAAGCGCGCTTCCAGCTGCAGCTCGCGGATCACGCGGTCGGAGCGGGTCGTTTCGGTCGAACCGTCGCTCCATTCGACGAATTTATATCCCTTTGCCGCCGTTGCCGTTACCGGGCTGCCCGTTTCGCCGTGCACGACGTTCTGGAGCGTCTGACCGGAGATACTGCCGTAGTGGGGATTGTTCACCGTGTAATACAGGGCGTAGGAGGGCGACGTATAGCTGCCGTCCGTCTTTCTCACGGCGGTCTGCGGCAGATTTTTGTCGCTGACGCGATAGTAGTTCCAGCCGACCGTCACGCCGTTTGAGATATCGGTCAGGCGCGCCAGATCCGCGTCCGTCATCGCTTCCCTTCTCAATACCGAAGAAGCGGGCAGCGCCTTTGCTTCGTCGCTGTCGGCGCGCAGCAGCCTTCCGTCGGTCGTCCAGACGTAGTTGGCGGTCGGCATCACGTCCATATACAGCCAGCCGAAGCCGTAATCGACCAAGAGGAAACTGTGCTTTCCCGAGCCGACGGACGCTCTCGACGCCTTGATCCATTCGATATCGAGACAGTCAAGGATCGAAGAGAGCATCGCGCAGGCGGTCTCGCTGTCGCCGGAGCCGAGCTTGAAGCCCCAGTAGGCCTCCTTGCGCGGGTCTGCGGGATTGGTGTGCGCGCTGCCCGGCGCAAGCAGATACTTGCCGGTCAGAAGGGAATATACTCTGCTTAAAACCTCGGGACGTTCCAAGCCCTCGAGGGGACCGAGTTCCGCTTTGATCTCTTCAAAGAAGCGGTCGAGTTCGCTGTCCGAAATGATGCTCTGCACGATCCGCACGTACGCCGTCGCGGTCGCCTTGTTGCCCGCGCGGTCGGTAACGGAATAGGTCACTTCGTAACCGGCGCCGGAGGAGGTCTGCGAATACTTGACCTTTGAATCGTCGACGACGACGTTCGAAACGTCGATCACGCCGTCTCTCGCGTCATAGACCGAGATCCCGGCGAGGTAATCCGGTCGGACGCCCGGTTCCGTCACGAGATCCCTGACGCCGGAGATGCGCGGCGGCGTCACGTCGCTTCCGCCGCTCTCGATGACCGAGACCGTCACGCTGACCGTCGTCACGTTGCCGCCGAGGTCGGTCACTCTGACGTTGATCCGTTTCTGCTCGGCGCGGTCGAACATATACTCCTGATCGTATGCGACCGTCGTATCGGTGTTGTCGATGATCCTTTCGATGAAGGTCATCGGATCCGGCAGTTCCCTGCCCGTTTCGAAGACGAACAGATCGTCGCGCACGATCACGGACGGCGGCTGCGTGTCCTTCGCCTCATAGCGGACGGAATAGTCCTGTCCGTACATCGTGAAGAAGACCGTGACGAACGACGGGACGGAAGGCGTGAAGTTGTCGCTTTGCCAGCGTCCTACCGTCGCCCCGGGGAACAGGACCTGCGGAGAGGGCGCCGGATCGCCGATCTCGTAATAATAGTCGGCGTTATAGTCCTCCCGCACGAAATAGGAGGCGCTGACCTTCGTGATATTGCCGCCTCCGTCGATCAGTTTCAGAAGCGCTGTATAGTGCCCTTCCCTTGCCGTGGTCACCGAAGAGGAGATGAAACTCACCTTCACCGGCGTCGCGTCGAGGATGTATTCCTGCGGCATCAGCATTTCCGGCTTCAGAAGCGCGCCGCGCTTGACGATCAGCGGCGGCAGGACGGTGTATTCGGGCGGTCGGGTGTCGCGTACCTTCAGCGTCACGTACGCGGTTTCTCCGTTGGACAAAAGTAACTGCAGACTGTAGTTGCCCGGCACGCTCACGTCGTACTTGCTGTCGGAGGAGAGCTGCAGGGTCAGCGACCGGTCCTTTAAGAACTGCGCGACGTCAAAGGGCTCGCCCGCCTCGACGGTCAGAACGCTGTGGACCGCCGAATTGTCGCGTACGCCCTTGGCGCTGTTGGCGACCAGCACCACGATCATGACGATCTCGACGAGCAGGATGATCCCCGCGGCGGTGTATTTCACGATCGTCTTCGTTTTTTTGTTCATTCTCTTTTTCGCCATGCGCCGGTCTCCTCCTTTCGGGATCGTCATAAGCATTTGGGGTATTGTAGCACATTTTTCGCCCTTTGTCAAGTTTCGCCGTACGCGGCGCACGGTATCGCCGTACCGCGGGCGCCGCAGGCGCGATGCGGCGGCGGTCTGACGCTTCCTACCTCTTTCTTCCGCATCCCTTTCCGGGATCGCCGCGGTCCTTGCCGGATCCCTTGAGAAAAACGCAGGAGGCGCAGTCCCCTCCGCCGCAGCCGCCGCACTCTTTTTTGCGGTCGCGGACCAGAATGAACACCGCCGCGCCGATCAGAGCGGCGACGATGATCACGGTCAGAATATCGAAAACGTTCATTTTTTCAAGCGTTCCCTCCGAAAAGCATCCCGAAGAGATGCACGAGCGCGGTCACGCCGTAGGCGACGAAGCACTGCCACATTACGACGCCCAGCGCCCATTTCCTTCCCATTTCTCTGCGGATCGAGGCGATCGAGGCGACGCACGGCGTATAGAGCAGCGAAAAGACGAGCAGACATATCGCCGAAAGCGTTCCGAACGCGCCGGCGATCCCGTCGGGAAAGAGCATCTCAAGCGACGAAACGACGCTCTCCTTGGCGACGAAGCCCGAGATGAGCGACGTGCAGATCCGCCAGTCGCCCAACCCCACCGGCTTCATGACGTACGCAAGCCAGCCCGACGCCGACGCGAGCAGACTTGTCGAGGAGTCGGTCACGAGATTGAAACGGATATCGAAGGACTGTAAGAACCAGATCACCAGCGACGCGATGAGGATGACCGAAAACGCGCGCTGCAGGAAATCCTTCGCTTTCTCCCACATCAGCCGCAGGACGCTGCGCGCCGAGGGGAGGCGGTAGTTGGGCAGTTCCATGACGAAGGGCACGGCTTCGCCCTTGAAGAGCGTATTCTTGTAGAGCAGCGCCGCAAGGATCCCGACGACGATGCCGAGAAGATAGAGCGCCGTCATGACAAGCGCCGAATGCCCCGGGAAAAACGCCGCCGCGAAAAAAGCGTAGATCGGCACTTTCGCCGAGCAGGACATGAACGGCGTGAGCAGGACCGTCATTTTGCGGTCGCGCTCGCTGGGGAGCGTGCGCGTCGCCATCACGGCGGGCACGGTGCAGCCGAAGCCGATGAGCATCGGCACGATGCTGCGCCCCGAGAGACCGATCTTCCGGAGCAGTTTGTCCATCACGAAGGCGACGCGCGCGATGTCGCCGCTGTCCTCGAGCATCGACAGGAAGAAAAAGAGGGTGACGATGATCGGCAGGAAACTGATCACGCTGCCCACGCCCTTGAAAATGCCGTTGATCACCAAACTGTGCAGTATCGCGTTCACGCCCGCCGACGTCAGCCAGCCGTCGACCACGCCCGACAGGGCGTCCACGCCCTTCTCGACAAGCGACTGCAAAAAGCCGCCGATCACGTTGAAGGTCAGGAAAAAGACGAGCGCCATAATGACGATGAACGTCGGTACGGCGGTATATTTGCCGGTGAGGACGCGGTCGATCTTTTCGCTTCTCTTCCGCTCCCTTGTTTCCCGCGGCTTGATGACCGTCTTTTTGCAGACCTTGTTGATGAAGGCGAAGCGCATATCGGCGATCGCCGCGGCGCGGTCGAGTCCGCGCTCGTTCTCCATTTGGACCGTGATATGCTCGACGGTCTCGCGCTCGTTGCGGTCGAGTTTCAGCTGCTTTGCGATCAATTCGTCGCCCTCGATCAGTTTGCAGGCGGCGAAGCGCAGAGGCAGTCCCGCGTCGCGCGCGTGGTCCTCGATCAGATGCTCGACGCTGTGGATGCAGCGGTGGACCGCGCCGCCGTTGTCCTCTTCCCCGCAGAGATCCTGCGCGACCGGGCGCTCCCTGAAGCGCGCGACGTGCACGGCGTGATCGATCAGTTCGTTCACGCCCTGATTCTTTGCGGCGGAGATCGCCACGACCGGCACGCCGAGCGATTTTTCAAGCGTGTTGATGTCGACGGAGCCGCCGTTGGAGAGTACCTCGTCCATCATATTGAGCGCCACCACCATCGGCACTTCCATTTCGAGCAGCTGCATGGTCAGATAGAGATTGCGCTCGATATTGGTCGCGTCAACGATATTGATGATCCCCTTCGGCTTCTCGTCCAGAACGAAACTGCGCGATACGATCTCCTCGCCCGAATAGGGCGACATGGAGTAGATCCCGGGCAGATCCGTGACCGTCGCATTGCTGTATCCGCGGATCGCGCCGTCCTTGCGGTCGACGGTCACGCCCGGAAAGTTGCCGACGTGCCGGTTGGAGCCGGTGAGTTGATTGAAGAGCGTCGTCTTCCCGCAGTTCTGATTGCCGACGAGCGCAAAGGTCAGTTCGGTCCCCTCGGGTAGGGGGGCTCCGCTTCCCTTCGGATGGAATTTACCGCCTTCGCCGAGTCCCGGGTGAAGGTTTCCCGCGGGATCTTCGCCTTCCGCCGCCCGTTTTCTTCCCTCTTTCGTATTCCTGCCGGCGGGCGTCTCCGCGCCGCCGTTTTGATCCGCCGTCTCTTCGACCGTGATCCCGGCGGCGTCCGCCACGCGCAGCGTCAGTTCGTATCCGTGGATGATGAGTTCCATCGGGTCGCCCATCGGCGCGTATTTCACGATCTTCAGTTCCGCGCCGGGGATCACGCCCATATCGAGCATGTGCTGGCGCAGCGCGCCGCTACCGCCGACCTCTTTCACAACGGCGGTCTTCCCGATCGCAAGTTCGTTCAACGTCATAAAGCAATCCTTTCACGCACGCACCGCACCCCTGCGCGGACGCGTACAGCCGATCCTTTCACAAATGGGGACCTCTAAAAATTCAGAGTGCGTCCGGCGGCGAGCTGTTTTGCCGCAGAACAAGGCGCACAAATTGAAACAATACTTTGTGTATTGTGAAATTTGGCAACGCAGTTATGCGGCAAAACAGCCGCCGAAGCATTGCTGTCCGGATGTGCTATGAATATTTAGAGATCCCCAAATACATTATACTACTTTTCCGCGCGTTTCGCAAGAGGAAAAACAAAAAAGTGACGCCCGCGCGCCGGCGCAGAAAAAGACGCAAAAAAAGAGACCGCTCCGCCTGCGCGCAGGCAAAACGCTCCCGGGGCTGTTTCATTTGCCTGCAAATGAGCAGCCCCCGCAAAACGGATGGTCGGGATCCCGTCCGTTTTGCGCGACTTTTGCGGTTTTGTCCGGACAGGCGAACGCTTATTGTCTAACA
>JAFTCT010000093.1 GCA_017454525.1 Clostridia bacterium | reverse complement strand
TGTTTCATTTGGCGCAAATACGCCAAATGAAACACCCCCATATCAGCGGAGTTCGGCCTCTAAATCCTTCGCTTAACAAACTAAAACCAAGGAGAAAACGAAAATGAAAGAATACTTCAAGTCCGCTGCCGCGGATACAAGGCTGCTTTTCCGCAGCATCCCCTCTGTGATCACCGCACTGTTCACCGTCTCGGTCGTGATGATGAACATCCTCGCGAACAAAACGATCTTTCAGACCGAATGGATCGCGATCGACGGAGGGATCCTTGTATCCTGGCTTTCTTTTTTATGTATGGACGTCGTTACGAAGGCGTTCGGACCGAAAGCGTCGACAAAACTGTCGGTGTTCGCCCTGCTGGTCAATCTTTTCGTCTGCCTTCTGTTCTATATCGTCAGCGCCATTCCGACGGAAGAGGATTTTTCGGCGTTCAACTCGGTGATCGGCGGGACGTGGTTCATCCTGCTCTCGAGCGCCGTCGCCTTTATATCCTCGGCGGTCATCAACAACTTTTTGAACTGGGGCGTCGGACGCGCGTTCCATAAGAATCCCGACGGCAAACTCGCCTATATGGCGCGCTCCTACGTATCGACGTTCATCGCGCAGTTCTGCGACAATCTCATTTTCGCACTGCTGACCTTCACGGTCTTTGCGCCGATCTACTGGGACGGCTTTCACTGGACCTTCGTGCAGTGCGTCACCTGCTCGCTGCTCGGCGCGGTACTGGAACTGCTCATGGAAGTGATCTTCTCGCCGATCGGTTATAAAGTATTGAAGATATGGAAGAGAGACGGCGTCGGCGCCGGATACGCGGAAAGGGGAAAAGCATGAAGATCATCGTAACGGGAAGTTCCTCCGGCATCGGGAAAGCCGTGACCGAACGCTGTCTTTCCTTAGGACACACGGTGTGCGGGATCGACCGGCTCCCGGCGACGGTATGCCACAGCCGGTACGCGCACTATACGGCGGATATCAGAAACGCCGCCTCGCTTCCCGAAATCGACGGCGTCGGGATCCTCTTCAACAACGCGGGTCTGCAGAACAGCGAGGACGATATCGACAACAATCTGAAGGGTACGATCAACGTCACCGAAAAGTATATTGCAAGTCCGGTCCTGAGATCGGTCCTCTTCAACGCGTCCGCCTCCTCCGTTTCCGGGCAGGAGTTTCCGCTCTACGCGGCGTCGAAAGCAGGGATCGTCGGCTATATGAAGAACGTGGCGATCCGTCTGGCGCCGCGCGGCGTGACGGTCAACGCCCTTTCGCTCGGCGGCGTGAAGACCGCGCTCAACGAGCCGGTAATGCGCGATCCCGTATGCTGGGAAAGGATCATGGCGGTCACGCCGCTCAAGAAATGGATGACCGTCGAAGAGGTCGCGGACTGGGTCGTGTTCCTCACGCTGCAGAACCGCTCGATGTCCGGACAGAATCTTCTTATCGACAACGGGGAATACGGTCTGAACGATACCTTCGTCTGGCCGTGACGCCCAAAGAAAACGGGCGTTCCGGTCCGCGTGATCGCGCGGGCCGGAACGCCGTTTGTCGTATATCCGTCGGACCGCCCGACTGCCGTCGGGCGTGAACGGCTTTTTACCGCTTTCCCTTTATTCAGTTCCGCGGCGCCTGTCTGATGACGATCTCCGCGATCCCGACTTTCTCTCCGGTGAATTCGATGCAGAGCGTGACGGCGTTCGTCAGATCGATCACGGCGCAGGGCGCCAAAAGGACCGCCGCGCGCTCTTTGTCCGCGTTTTCCGTGAATACGCTGATCCCCGAAAGGCGCGTCAGGTACAGTTCCGCCGAGGCGCTCCCCGACACGTCGATTTTCAGGGTCTTTCCGGCAAGACCTTTCCCGCTGTGCGAAAAGGATGTGAAGAGACTGAGGTCAAGCGCCGGGGATAGATCAAAGTCAGCCTGACCGTCCATTGTGAACCCCTCGGGCAGCGCGTACCGCTTTTTTGCGGTAAACTCGCGGATGATCAGCCAGTTGGTCTGCGACGCGGTGCTGCGCAGGCGCAGAAAAGAAAACTCATGCAAAAGAAGAGCGCCGTGATTTGAAGAATACGTTTCATCCGTGTTTCTCCCCGATCTCTGTCGTACTGTCTGCAAAAAGAATAGCACGGGAAACGAGCTTTGTCAAGAAAATCAAAA
Organism: Clostridia bacterium; assembly: GCA_017454525.1. Lineage (GTDB taxonomy): Bacteria > Bacillota > Clostridia > Oscillospirales > CAG-272 > UBA11512. The sequence goes on along the minus strand of JAFTCT010000093.1, from coordinate 10,951 downwards.
CAGATGCTTCCGTTTTTTTGCATTTCGTCGTCATATAGGATGACGGCGCCGGAAAAAACGCAAAGGGAGGTGGACAGATGCTGAAAAATGACCGTTTGAGCGACGCGGAACTGCTCGGCGCGTATTATGCGCGCGAGGAGGACGCGGTCGCGCGCACCGACGAACAGTACGGAAATCTGATCGAGGGGATCTGCCGCTCGGTCCTGTCCGACGGGCGCGACGTCGAAGAATGCCGAAGCGAAACGCTGTTTCTTCTCTGGAACAGCATCCCGCCTGCCCACCCGGAAAATCTCAAGGCGTATATCTGCCGTACGGCGCGCAACTGCGCGCTTGACAGAAGAAGAACGGACGACCGGCAGAAACGCTGCGCCAACGCCGTCTGTCTTGACGCGGAGGACGAACTGTCCGATCTGTTCGACGGCGGCGATCTCCCCGAAGAACGGCTTCTGACGGGCGAACTGACGGCGATCATCGAGGCGTTTTTGGACGGACTGTCTTCTAAATGCCGGAAAATGTTCGTCTGGCGCTTCTGGTTCGGACTGTCCGCGGGGGAAGTCGCCGCGCGCTGCGGCGTATCGGAGCGCGCGGTGCGGATGCAGATCGCGCACGCCAAAGAGAAACTGAGAAAGAGACTGAAGAAGGAGGGGTATCTCGAATGAAAAGGGAGGAGTTTGAAAAAGCGTTTTCGGGAATAGACGACCGCTATCTCACAGAAGCGCTCGACGGGGCGCCGTCGGGAAAAACGCCCGGAAAAAAGACGGCGAAAACGCTCACGTGGAAAAGGACCGTTCTGATCGCCGCCGCCGCGTTTACGGCGGTCGCTCTGATCGCCGCGGCGGCGTTCGCTGTCGGCGCCGAGGAAAAGGAGTACAAAAAGGCGCTCGCCTTTTTCGAGGAGAGCGGTCTTGACGCCGAAGGGCTGACGCGCAGCGAGATCAAGGCGGTATACAAGGACATCACGACCGAAACGTTCGCGCTCGACGCGACGCTCGGCGTACTGAACAGAACGATCGCCGAATACGGCGTGGACGGCTATGAGTTTCTCCAGAACGTGAATGATCCCGGAAAAACGAAGGAACTCTGGGAAAAGTTTAACAGCGGAGAATATGACCGCATGAAGTACTTCGTTTACGAAAGCGACCCCGAGTATGTCGGAAATACCGTCACATGGGAAAACGGTGAAGACAAACTCGGACCGCGCACCTGCACCGTCACGCGCAGCCGCGGCGGGGAGAAACTCTGGACGGCGGAACTGCCGATGGATTTCAGCGGACTGCTCAAAACGAAGAACGGCGTTTTCGTTTACGGTAGGGAACTGAACGTTGTGAAGAATGATAAAACCGTCAGTCACGAGATCGGTCCCGCGCGCGTCTTCTTTCTGGACGGCGACGGAAAGATCCTCTGGTCGGATCGACGCGACCGCTTCGATCTTGATTATGAGCGCGGGATCGCCGCTTATGAGCAGGAAGGCGGTGCGCTCTGCCTGATCGCGGAGGGACAAAGAGGATCTTATAAAGATCGCGATCTGCAAAGACTTTTGACGGTGACGGTCTACGGTCCGCAGGGCGCGCAGACGCTGTATAAGGAAAACGACGTCACAGACGGGGATCTGCCGATGTACGCCGAAAAGGCGCTGCGCTTCGGCGACGGAGGTCTTTTGCTCTTCGGCGGCGGCAAACTCTTTTTCGTGGACAATGAAGGCACGTTGACGCCCTTCGTTTCCTACCGGGAAGGCGACAGGGACTATATCGTCAAGGATCTGGAACTCTATCATGACTTACTGTTCCTGTCTACCGGCTCGGTGCGCTATAAGGAGGACGACGTCTACTACGGCAGGCGGGAGAGCGAATTCATCGCGGTGATACAGTATCTGAACGCGGGAGACGCTTTCGATCTTCAGCGATGGCTTGACAAGGACAAACTGTTAGAAGTTTTCCGCGAGAACAACGAAGCGGTGCTTCTTGTCTGCTCGCCCGACGGAACGCCGAAAACCTTTTTCAGCAAGAAAGCAGCGATCGGCGGGAAACTGGAGACCGACGACGAAGGACGCCTTCACTGGTTCGTCGAAACGCCGATAGAGATCGTCGGGAGTCCCTATACGAGTTCCCATTCGCTGCGCATCCTGTCGCAGGTCAGCGAGTACGTTTTCGACGAAAACGGCGCGCTGCTGTCCGAAACGGAGGCGGAGGAGCCGATGTTCAGGATGTGGTGAGAAGAGGGAAGAGAATTCGGAATTACAATTCGCAATTCGCAATTTCGGTTAAAAAACCGATCGGCGCCGCTTTTGACGCGGCGACCGATCGGTTTTTTATGTAAAACAAATGATTCGGTTTTTGTTTCAGAAGGTTCCGGTTCCGTTTTTAAGCGCGGCGAGCGCCGGTTCCTCCTTTAGTTTCATATAGATCTTCTGACAGATCTCGCAGTCGCGCAGGGCGCGGTGGGCGCCCTGCGTTTCAATACCGTAATGGGCGGCGACGGTCGTCTGCGCGCGGCTGTCAAGATGTTTCAGAGCCCGTCTTGCGAAGCGCAGGACGTCGATGTAATCGTTTCCGATCGGGACGCCGTAAACGCGCATCATGTTGTCGTAGAGAAATCCGATATCGAAATTGACGTTATAGCCCATGATGAGGTCGTCGCCGAGATAATCGAAGAAGGCGCGCATCGCCTGTGCGATGTCGGGCGCGTCCTTCACCGCTTCGTTCGTTATGCCGGTCAGCTGGGTGATGAACAGGGGGATGCGCGCGCGGGGTCTGATGAGCGTTGAAAAGTCAGAGACCCGCGCGTTGCCTCGGAAGCGGATGGCGGAGATCTCGATGATCTCGCAAAAGCTTCCCGAAAGTCCGGTCGTTTCGATATCGACGACGGTGTAGTCGTCGGGAAAGGAGAGAAGGCTCTTTCCTTTGAAGGGGCGTTTGTTTTCTTTTTCGTTCATACTCTTTTTCCGTTTGACAATCGTTCGTATTTATAGTATAATGGATACGTCAAAAAAAGTCAAGAGCGAAAGGAGGGAAGGATGTGCCGGTATGGAATCCCTGGCACGGCTGTCACAGGATCAGTGCGGGATGTCTTCACTGCTATATGTACCGCCGCGACGCCGAATTTGACAAGGACAGCGGCGTCGTAAATAAGACCGCCGATTTCGATCTGCCGCTGCGAAGAAAGCGCGACGGGTCCCCTAAACTGACAAACGAGGGCAGGGTCTATTCCTGCATGACCAGCGACTTCTTTATTGAGGAAGCCGACGAATGGAGACGCGACGCCTGGCGGATGATCGGAAACCGCCCCGATCTTCATTTCGTGATCATCACCAAGCGCATCCACCGCTTCTACGTTTCGCTGCCCGACGACTGGGACCGCGGATACGAAAACGTCACGGTCTGCGCGACCTGCGAAAATCAGAAGGAAGCGCTCTTCCGCCTGCCGCTGCTGCTGGACGCGCCGCTTGCGCACCGCGAGATCATCTGCGAGCCGCTGCTTGAAGAGGTCGATATCGGTCGGTTCCTTTCCTCGGGAATGATCGAAAAAGTGACGCTCGGCGGCGAATCGGGACCCGACGCGCGTCCTCTTGACTACGACTGGGTAAAATCGGTGCGCGCGCAGTGCGAACGCACGCATACCGATTTTTATTTCAAGCAGACCGGTGCGCGCTTCGTCAAGGACGGCAAGACCTATATGATCGACCGCAAAAATCAGTTGGCGCAGGCGCGGAAAGCCGGGATCGATCTGTATTTTTGAAAAAATGCCGGCGGACGCGTAAGATTTTCCGATAAACGGCGCATTAAATATAAAGGAAATCCGTCGCCGAAAGGAATGATTTTGATGAAAAGATTATTTACGGTATTGCTGACGCTGATCTTTGCCGCCTTTACCGCCGCCTGCAGCCCTTTTGCCGGGCAGCCCTCAGAGGACGGAACGTCCGCCTCCCGTCATTTTAACACGCAGCGGTTGGACGGCGCAAAAGAACTGAAAAAGGTCGATCCTTTCGGCGATCCGCCGGAAGAACTGGAAAAGATCCTGACAGGCAACCTGATGTGGGACGCCGACGCGTTCGACGGGTGTTTTTTCCGTTACGTGAAGGATAAAGAGGGAAATACCTTATCTCTGGAACGATACGACCGGTACGGCGAAAAGACCGCGTCGATCGTGATACCGGGCGGCGCGTTCTACTATTACGTCAGGGTGCTGACGACGACGGAAGACGGCGGCTTCCTCTTCGTGCGCGGCTATTCGGATCAGTATATCTACGATGAAAAGAAATACGCAAGCGATCTGGGCGCCGAAACGTTTATTGTCAAGTGCGGCGCGCAGGGCGGGGAAGAATGGCGCATCACGACAGATACCGAGGGGCACGCTTATGAATTCGGTTTTGAAACAGAGGACGGCTATCTTCTCTGCGGCACGAAGGAGGAACCCGAAGAAAAGGGAAATTATTCCTCTACCGATATTTATCTTACGAAGTTGTCAAAGAACGGGAAGATCATTAAAACAAGGAATATCGGCGGCAGCAATTTCGACCGGGTCAACTATGCCGAACCTTATGCCGGCGGTTTCCTCATCGACGCCTTCGCGCAGTCGACCGACGGCGATTTTGAGAACGTTGATAAGACGGCAAGTACGCGCGATTATACCGTGACTGTCGACGGCGAACTGAATACCGTGGATATTTCGCCGAAAAACGACGCCGTTTTCCGGCAGTACGTCGGGATTTTCGGCGGCAAACGGATCGACGACCGCTCTTCGATGTTTGACGCGTATCCCTACGGCGGGGGGGTCAGCGCGCTGCTCGAATACGACGGGTATTACGTCGTCGTGTCAAGAAACGCGTTCGGCGTCAAGGAAACGCCGCCTCAAGTCAGCATGGTTGGGCTCGAATGTGAAACGATCTACGCCGGATATGACGCCGAGGGGAACGTATTGTGGGTGAAAACGGTAAAGGAATGACGCGACGACCGGGCGCATTCCGTTTTCGCCTGTGCGGTCATTGAATAGTTTGTGAATTGTTTGTAAACAATATCAAAACCTCTTGACAGAGCAAAATAAATTTGATACAATCTAATTGCAATCAAGAAAATTATCGAAAAGGAGGTTTTGAGAAATGACCGCATATGATTTCAAAGTGAGAAAGCGCAGGGGCGAGGTCCTTGACCTGAAAACGCTTGAGGGAAAGGTACTGCTCGTGGTCAACACCGCGACCGGCTGCGGATTTACGCCGCAGTACGAAGGTCTTGAAAAACTCTATCGGGCATATCATGAAGCGGGGCTGGAGATCTTAGATTTCCCCTGCAACCAGTTCGCCGATCAGGCGCCGGGCAGCGACGAGGAGATCCATGAATTCTGCACCCTCAGATACAACACCACCTTTGACCAGTTAGCGAAAGCGACCGTCAACGGAGAGGACGAGGAACCGCTGTTCACCTTTTTGAAGCGCGAGGCGCCCGAGGAAAAAACCGGCGGCTTCGGCTCGAAAATGACGATGAAGGCGATCTCCAAGCTCAGCAGCAGTACGAAAAACCCCGGCGATATCCGCTGGAATTTCACGAAATTCCTCGTGGGCAGGGACGGAAAGGTCGCCGGCAGATACGCGCCGACCTTCAAGCCCGAAGACCTTGAAAAAGAGATCAAAGAACTGTTATGAAAGAAAAGGAGAAAAGAAAAATGAGCGTGATCAAAGTGACAAGCGAAAACTACGAAGCGGAAGTGCTTCAGAGCGACAAACCGGTCGTCATCGATTTCAACGCCACTTGGTGCGGACCCTGCCGGATGCTCAAGCCGGTGATCGACGAGATCGCGGGCGAGCGGAGCGACGTCAAGTTCGTCGCGATCGACGTCGACGACGAGGGCGAACTGGCGATGGAATACGGGATCATGTCCATCCCCTGCCTCGTCGTTGTGAAAGGCGGCAAGGAAGTGAATCGCACCGTCGGTTATGCCGGCAAGGAAGGTGTACAGAAACTTCTGGAGGGCGTCTGATGCACGATATCGTCATTGTGGGCGCGGGTCCGGCGGGTCTTACCGCCGCGATCTACGCCTGCCGTGCTTCCAAAAGCGTTCTCGTCCTGGAGGCGAGATCCTACGGCGGGCAGATCGTCAACACCCCTTCGATCGAGAATTATCCGGTCGAAATGAACATTTCGGGCTTCGATTTCGCCGTGCGGCTGTATGAGCAGGCGAAGGCGCTGGGCGCGGAGATCGTCTTTGAAAAAGCGGTGGGCATGGAGGACAACGGACGTTATAAGACCGTCGTTACGCCTAAGAACCGCTATGACGCGAAAGCGGTCATCCTGGCGACCGGTTCGGAGAACCGCAAACTCGGTCTTGAGGGCGAGGACGAACTGATCGGAAGGGGTCTTTCCTACTGTGCGACCTGCGACGGCAACTTCTACCGCAAAAAGACCGTCGCCGTCGTGGGCGGCGGCAACACGGCGCTGGAGGACGCGCTCTATCTTTCGGATCTCGCCGCAAAGGTCTATCTCATCCACCGGCGCGACGCCTTCCGAGGCGAGGAGCGCACCGCGCGGCGCTTGAGGGAAAAAGAGAACGTGGAACCGGTGCTTGACAGCGTGGTGACGGCGCTGAACGCCAATCGGAAACTGACGTCGGTATGCGTTCTGAACAAAAAAACGGGCGAAACCCGCGAGATCGCGCTCGACGGTCTGTTCGTCGCGGTCGGCAGAGTGCCCGAGAACGTCAGTTTCGAAAAGTATATCGACCTTGACGAAGCGGGCTACGCGGCGTCGGGCGAGAACTGCCGCACGAAAACGCCCGGGCTGTTCGTCGCGGGCGACAACCGCGCAAAAGACGTGCGCCAACTGGTCACGGCGACCGCCGACGGGGCGGTGGCTGCGACCGAAGCCGTGAAATATATCTCTTCTCTTGAAACGGAGGATTGATCATGACGCTCTATGAAGCGATCCTTGCGCGCCGCAGCGTGCGCACTTTCTCGGGCGGGATGCTTTCCCGGGAGGAAGCCGACGCCCTGATGAATTATGCAAAAAACGTGAAGAACCCCTACGGCCTGACGGTCAACTGGCATTTTCTTCCGGCGGGCGGTAAGATCTCCTCGCCCGTCATCGTAGGAGAACCCGCTTACATTACCGGCACGGTCCCCCGCACCGTCCACGCGGAGGAGGCGTTCGGCTATGCCTTTGAAGAGGTGCTGCTCTACGCGCTGACGCTCGGGATCGGCAGCGTCTGGATCGCCGGGACGATGGACCGCGCGGCGTTCGAGACCGCCGTCGGTCTTACAGGCGGGGAACTGATGCCCTGCGTCAGTCCCGTCGGAAAGTTCGCCGAAAAAATGTCCCTTCGCGAAAGCGTGATGCGCAAGGGCGTGGGCGCCGACAACCGCAAGCCGGCGCACGAGCTCTTCTTTGACGGATCCTTCGACAAACCGCTCGCCGTCGTCGGCACGCACTGGCTGTACGACGCGCTTGAAGCGGTACGCAGAGCGCCGTCCGCTGTCAACAGACAGCCCTGGCGCGTGATCGTGACGCCGACGCACGCCCATTTCTACGAAAAGAAAACGGCGGGCTACGAGCGGAACGGCATGGATCTGCAGAAGATCGATCTCGGGATCGCCCTCTGCCATTTCGACCTGGCGGCGAAGGACCGGGGCGTTTCTTTGACGTTCGGGATCACAGATCCCGGAATTCCGCATCCCTCGGACGTTTTCTACGTCGCTTCCTACAAATTTGTTTGAACGCGCCCGGCGCTTTGTTGCATTGCACAACAAAGCGCCGGCGTTTTTATAAAATTGTACAGAAATACGCGGCATTCACGCGAACAAAACGAAGAAATATTGCAATTTCCGCGTTATTATGATAGAATGAATACAGACAGCAGTATTCATATCTCACCGGAACGTTTTTGACGCACGGGAACAGTTTGAAAGGGGATACGGAAGATGAAAATACGAGTATTGAAGACCGTTTCTGCGTTCATGGCGCTGTTCATGCTCTCGTCGTTTATCGGCTTGTTCACGCTGCCCTCCGCGGCGTCGGGCGTTTCAAGTTATTACGACGGCAGTTTCACGGTCACGTCGGGCGCCGAAACGCCCAACCTGCACGATATGACGCTGAGCGTGGACGTCGGCAGTTTCGTGCAGTTTGACGCCAGGACCTATGTTCTGATGTACAACGCCTGGAACTCCGCGACGGGAAAGCAGAAGCAAACGTACCTTACCGCACTGACGGAATATACCGCAGGCGCTAAGGACTTTCTTGTGAACGCCGCAAAGGTTTACGACGGCACAAGGCACGCCGCGAACGTCGGTTCCGCTTTTGACGGGATGCTTGTCGATCTGCGAGCGGAAGCGGCGTCGTACGTGCATTCGAATCCGCGCGACAGATCTTTGTCCGGCTTTGAACCGACCTATACCGTCGCCTATACCTTCTACTGGCAGCGCTGTCAGGCGACGCCCGGCGATATGTACGACGGCGAGCGTTCCTACTATAATCTGGCTTATGCGCAGGGACAAACGAGCATCGACGCCTCTCTTGCCGACAAGGATACGCGGCTCGAACACGGTCAGTGGCTCAATCTGCTGAACACCTCCTGCTTCCGCTGCCGGATCGATTTCGAAGTGACTTTTTCGGATACCTCCGGCTCCCGTCCGGTCGAGAGTCAAATCGGAAGCAAAGCGTTCAGCAATGAGATCACCGTCGCGCCGCATACGCAGATCGACGCTTCTGCCGCGACCTGTACCGAACCGGCAAGACAGCCTTACTGGATCTGCCCCGACTGCGGGGAGAAGGTCGCCGAAACGGTGAACGGCGCGCTGCCCGAAGAAACGGTGAACGGCGTGGAGGTCGTGCGTTACAGAGTCCTGACGGAAGAGGATCTGATCACCTCTCCCGCGCTCGGACACGAATGGGACGGGGGCGTTGTCGATCCGCCCGTGGGATGCCTGACCGACGGCGAAATGCTCTATACCTGTACGCGCTGCGGCGCGACCGAAAGAGAGACGATCGGCGCGACCGGGCACGTCTATGACGACGGCGTGATCACCGTCGAACCGACCTGCACCGAACGGGGCGTCAAGACTTATACCTGCACGAAATGCGGGGACGTCACTACGGTGAATCTGACGGCGCTCGGTCACGTGTGGGAATACGGAGGGACCGTCGATCCGACCTGTACCGAAGAAGGCGGGGCGAAATACACTTGTTCTCGGTGCAATTTGACCGTAATGGAGGGCGTGAAAGCGCCGACCGGACATACCGTCGACGAGAGCGTCTGGGTCTATGCCCCCGACGGCTCAAAGAGGTATCACGTCTGTTCGGCATGCGGGGAGGAACTCGGGACAGAGACCCCGCGAAAACTGAATTTCTATTATGAATTTGCAGACGGCGAGACCGCGCTTCACGCGGCGGTCATTCATCAGGAGCACGGTTTCCCGGAGTTTGACGTTGAGGAATACGCGGCGATCGCGCGCGTGTATGCAAACGATCCTCTCGAGGACGTGAAAGCCGTAAAGAGAGCGGAACTTGACGCGCGCAAAGCCTATTTTGTCAACTGGCTGAGCGCGAACGGCGCGTCGGAGTCGGTGAAAGATTCCTTTATGACGTTCCTTGACTACGTTGAACAGCATTATCAGTCCGCCGCCGCGGGACACTGCGCGGTGACGCTCCGCTACGATACGGTCTTCACCATGACCGGCAATCAGTACAAATCTCTGTCGGCGATCGCCGGAAGCGACGGCTTGACGTACGCGGACGGGGAAACGGTCGACCTGTCGCTGACGCCCGCGGACGAAACGCTGTCCTACGACCTGATCGTCGTGGTGACGTCGGGGCTTCACTATGAGTTTACGATGGACAGTTCGATCCGTTCGGGCTTCTTGTTCCGGATCTCCTGCAATCCGACCGTTCTGGCGAAGCACGCGGCGGGGCGCGCCGCCTGTACCGACGCCGGCGCCGCGGCTGAATACTATACCTGCGCCTGCGGGCGGACGTTCAGTTTCTTCCGTCCCGACGGAACGGCGTACGCCGTCCTCTGTGACGACGGCCGGTTCCGCGCGAAACTGACCGAAGTGGATGAAAACGATTACTTCCTGCCGGCGCTCGGGCATGATCTGACGGCGTATCCCGCGGCTGCGGCGACCTGCACCGAAGCGGGGAACGGCGCCTATTACGAATGCACACGCTGCGGAAAATATTACGCGGACGCAGAAGCTGCGGCTGAGATCGAGAAAAACAGTTGGGTGATCCCCGCCGCGGGACACACGCCGGGCGAAGACTGGGTCTACAACGACGAGAATACGCAGCGCTGGCACGTCTGCAAAGTCTGCGGCGAGATTTGCGGCGTGGAGGATCTTGAGGTACCGTCGGTTTACGGCGACCTGAACGGCGACGGCGTGCGCGATATCGGCGACGTCACGACGCTGCTTGACTTTCTGGCGATCGGCGGCGACAGTAACGGCAAATTCGACGTGTCCGGCGACGGCGTCGTCGATATCAGCGACGTGACGGCGCTGCTGGATATCCTTGCCGGCGCGCGGGTCTGACGAAGCTTAGAAATATTGAAAGCGAACTCCAAAAGAAAATGCAGCGCATTTGACAAAAAGCGTCTTTTGCCGTTTGACAAAAGACGCTTTTTGTCTGCCATGATTTCATCGTGATTTTTTGCGCGGTCTGACGCGCGCAAAAAACACGAGGTCTTCGGGGGGAGCGGAGGATCCGGGCGCCGGGTGAACGGATTCGAACCTATCGACCGGGATCGCCTGTGCGGAAACGTATCCGACGCGGGTAAAGCGATCCCGTTGTGATTTTTTGCGCGGTCGGACGCGCGCAAAAAACACGAGGTCTTCGGGGGGGAGCGGAGGATCCGGGCGCCGGGTGAACGGATTCGAACCTATCGACCGGGATCGCCGGCGCGGAAACGTATCCGACGCGGGTAAAGCGATCCCGTTGTGATTTTTTGCGCGGTCGGACGCGCGCAAAAAACACGAGGT
>JAFTCT010000015.1 GCA_017454525.1 Clostridia bacterium | reverse complement strand
GTTTCATCCGGCGCGCGCCGGATGAAACGACCTTATTTTTGCGGTATTCCTCAAACGATCTTTTCCATCAGTTCCTTCGGAACGGACGGAACGGCGCCCAACTGCGTCACGACGTAGTCGGACAGCAGCGTTGCCGCCTCGATACAGCGCGGAATGTCGCTCCCCTTCAGACGGTGGTGCAGATAGCAGGCGCCGAAGGCGTCGCCCGCGCCGACGGTCGAGACCGGGACGGACGGGGGCGTGGAGGAGCGGAAAACGCCTCTTTCGCGGTCCATGACCATAGAGCCGTCCTTGCCGAAGGTAAGGATGACCTGCTTCAGACCCGGGAAGCGGTTTAAGAGCGTTTCACAGTATTCCTCGTCGCTCGCGGGGTAGGGCATCACAACGAACGCCTCCTCGCGCGTGATCTTGACGAGCGTCGCCGCGCGCAGACTGTCCTCAAGCAGTTCGCGCGTACAGAAGGGCGCGCGAACGTTGACGTCGAGCAGGATCTCGCGGTAATCGCGCTTCAGAAGTTCTTTCAGCGTGTTCTGCGAGATGCCCGAGCGCTGTGCGAGCGTGCCGAAATAGAGGGCGTCGTATTCGCCCTTGATCTCCGGCCGCGGGATGTGGTCGTACGCCACGCCGTTCATCAGTTCGTACGTGGGCTTTACGCCGTCAAGCGTGACCTTGCAGTAACCGGTAGGCAGATCGGTCTTTGCGACGTAGTCGCTGCCGACGCCCTTCTTGCGCAGTTCCTTGTCCGCCATGTAGCCCATGGCGTCTCTGCCGACCGCGGATACCAGATCCGCTTCGTCTCCGAGCAGCGCGCAGTGCGCGGCGAAGGAGAAGGGCGCGCCGCCGATCTCCGCCTTTTCTTCAAAAAGGTCGTAAAGGATCTCTCCGAATACCAGGATCCTGCTCATCGTATCATTCCTTTCGCTTTGATGTGGGGACCGTGCGATGCCGCGGGGAAACGTCAGAAGACGAATTTCTTATCAAAATAGGAGGCAAGATCGGCGATCGGGACGCGTACCTGCGCCATCGAGTCGCGCTCTCTGATCGTGACGCAGTTGTCTGCGGGCTTCTCGGCGTCGCCGACCGTCTCAAAGTCGACGGTCACGCAGTAGGGCGTGCCGATCTCATCCTGACGGCGGTAACGCTTGCCGATCGAGCCGGTTTCGTCGTAATCGCACATGAAGAACTTTGAAAGTTCGTCGCGGATCTCCATCGCCTTGTCGCCGAGTTTCTTTGAGAGCGGCAGAACGGCGACCTTGATGGGCGCGACGGCGGGCGAGAGGCGCAGGACGGTGCGCACGTCGTTTTTCTCGGGATCGACGGTCTCCTCGTCGTACGCTTCACAGATCAGAGCGAGCACCGTGCGGTCGAGTCCGTAGGTCGATTCGATGATATAAGGCGTGAAGGTCTCGTTCGTGAAGGGATCGGTGTAGTCGAGATTCTGACCGCTGTACTCCTTGTGGCGGGTCAGATCGAAATCGGTGCGGTTATGCGTGCCGTTGATCTCGCCCCATCCGAAGGGGAAGAGGTATTCGATATCGCAGGCGGCTTTCGCGTAGTGCGCCAGTTTTTCATGGTCGTGATAGCGCAGATGCTCGGGCGCGAGTCCGAGGTCCTCGTAGAATTTCTTTCCGTATTCCTTGAAATAATCGTACAGTTCTCCGTCCTTGCCGGGATGGCAGAAGGTCTGAAATTCCATCTGTTCGAATTCGATGGTACGGAAGGTGAAGTTGCCGGGCGTGATCTCGTTGCGGAAAGCTTTGCCGATCTGCCCGATCGAAAAGGGCAGTTTCGCGCGCATACTGCGCTGCACGTTCGCATAGTTGACGTATTCGCCCTGCGCGTTCTCGGGGCGCAGATAGATGACGCTCTTCGCGTCGTTGGTGACGCCGCGGAAGGTCTGGAACATCAGATTGAATTCCCGGATCTCGGTGAAGTTGTGCTTGCCGCAGTGCGGGCAGGGGATCGAATGCGCCTTGATGTACTCGAACATCTCGGCTTTCGTCATGCCGTCCGCGTGAGCGTCGGGATCGAAATCGTCGATCAGATTGTCCGCGCGGAAGCGCATTTTGCACTCCTTGCAGTCGAGCAGCGGGTCGGAGAAGCTGGACACGTGACCGCTCGCTTCCCAGACGCGGGGGTTCATGAGGATATCGGCGTCCACTTCAAAGGAGTTGTGCCGTTCCTGAATGAAGCGTTTGCGCCAGGCGTCCTTGACGTTGTTCTTGAGGCGCGCGCCGAGGGGACCGTAGTCCCAGGTGTTCGCCAGACCGCCGTAGATCTCGCTGCCGGCGAATATGAATCCTCTGTTCTTGCACAGAGCGACAAGTTTATCCATGGATTTTTCTTCGGGTCTCATAGTATTGCTCCTTGAAAATATAGAATGGCGTTCAGTCGTTGGCGTAGGGCTTGAAGAGTGCGTCGACCATCGTCCGGTCAAGAGTGAAGCCGCCCGACGCGTCATAGGTGCCGCACTTGTAGATCTCCAGATCGATCACCGTTGTGCTCTTCTCGCTTGAGCCGACGAAAAGGGGCAGGGCGGTGAGGACTTCGAGCAGTTCCGCCACGTCCTCCTTGGTCATATCGGTGTGCAGCGGCGCGATTTTGGCGTAATAGGCGTCCGGGTCGTCTCCTGCGAATTTCACGAGCGTCTGGATGAACAGATCCTCGACGATTTTGATGCGCTCGTGGTAACGGACGATCGGGAAGGCGTCGTAGTGCAGATAGGTGTAGAGCATTTCGCCGCCGAAGGAGGAACCCTCGACAAATGACGCGCCGTTCAGTCCTTTATAGTCCGGAACGTCCAGGGAGAGCGGCACGACGTAGGGCGTGCGCGGCGCGTTCTTGATGAACTGCCTGCCGGAGAATTCAAACAGGTAATCGACGGCGAGCCCCGTCAGCCCGCTGACCTGATCGCGGATGAATTCCGCACCCTTGTAGGCGTACGCCTGCCCCAGTTCCATTTTCACGTAATCGACTTCGACGAGCGTCGACGAGGGCACAAGGCAGAATTCAAACGCGCGCTGTTCCTTGTCGAAACGCGCAAGGAAGACCGTCGTCGCTCTGACGCGCCGCGGGACGGTGAGCGTGCCGGCGGCGCCGCCTTCATAACTGTAGACCTGCGGATCGTGGTCGGTGCCGACGATGAGAACGGTGAAGGATCTGCCGCTCTTGAGCGCGGTGCTGATATCTCCGCCGACCTCGCCGTCAAGATGCTTGACTTCACGCTTCGCGCCCGATATTTCCGTTTTGTTCTGCGGATCGAAAAGCGACGCCATCACGCCGACCGAATAGTAGGCGATCGCGGCGAAAGCGACGAGGGCTATGAGAAACGCGATCCCGAAATTGCGCAGTGACGACACGGCTTGCTCCTTTCCGTCCGGACGCTTCGGGGGCGATCCGGCGCAATATGATCATATACGGTAAGTATACCACAGTTTCCGCTGTTTTTCAATAGTTTTTGAAACAACCCCGGCTTTTTGGCTCGAAACCCCTGATTTTCAGATGCAATTCAGGAAGAGCTGCGTCAGGGTCGGGTCGAAAAGCGTGCCCGCGCCCTCTTCGATGATCATGCGGGCTTCCTTTCTGGAGTAAGCGTCCTTGTAGACGCGCACCGAAACCAGCGCGTCGTAGACGTCCGCAAGCGCCATGATCCGCGCTTCCAGCGGGATCTTTTCGCCCTTCAGTCCTTCGGGATAGCCCTTGCCGTCATAGCGCTCGTGGTGATACTGCGCGATGTTGCAGGCGATCTCGAGGTAGTCCTTTTCCTCAACGTCGCACATCGTTTTGACGATGATCTCGGCGCCGTATTCCGAATGCTTTTTCATGATCTCGTATTCTTCCGGGGTCAGGCGTCCGGGCTTGTTGAGAATGGCGTCGGGGATCTTGATCTTGCCGATATCGTGCATCGGCGCCGCCAGCATCACGTTGTTGTAGAAGGTTTCGTTCACTTCCGGGAAAAAACCGGATTTTTTCATTTCGCCGATCAACCCGGCGACGTAGTTTTCGGTACGCACGATGTGACTGCCGGTGCTTTCGTCGCGCTCTTCAACGACCGTCGCGAGAGAGGAGATCACGCTGTGCTGGATCTTGTCCACGCGCATACTCTGATAGATCTGCCGGATGTTCCTCGTGCAGATGAAGCCGTAGAGGATCATGCCGACGACGCTGAAGGTCGCCACGTTCATCACGTCAAGGGAGAAAGCGCCGGATGATTTGAAGAAATATGAGATGATCAGATATGCGGCGGATTCGGCGAACATGAAGGCGTACATTCGCGCAGGCCGGTCGTCCACAGAGAGGGGCAGAAGCGCGATGAAGACGACGACGCTGGTGGCGGGAATGGCGTAATTGCTTTCCTGCGTGCTTAAGATCCCCGCGTAAATACCGACGAACAGCATCTGACTGTAGCAAAGAAAGATCGCTAAAAGTTCGTTTGCGGCGTGCTCCGTCATTTTATTCAGGAGGAAGACGGCGGCGCTCCCGCAGAGCAGGAACAGATAGGGAAACCAGGTCCCCGAGCGCGAGATCAGCGCATAGATGAGGAAGATCAGCCCCATCAGCCCCGCCAGCGCGGAGGTGATATACAGGATCCGCTTGTTCCTTTTCCAGACGAGCGGTCGGATCTGATCGTATTCATCCTTTGTCAGACCGCCGTAAACAAATACTCTTTTGATGACGTTGCTTTTCATAGCGTCCCTCTTCTGATCTGTTTATTTTGCTTCAAAAGTCCCGTCTTCATGAAAGTATACCGGCTTTCCGGTTTTTGCCGAAAGGTAGATTGCCTCGAGAATTTCCGAAACGACGCACGCCTCCTCCGCTTTCACGACCGGTTCGGTATCGTTCAGGATCGCGTCGATCCACAGACGCGCTTCGATGGGCGCGGATTTCTGCTTGATCGTTTCCTCATATCCGGTGATCGGATGCTCTTCCTTCAGTTCGCCGTTCTCATCGTAGTTGAGGATGAGATCCTTGTTCTTGATCTGCGCGCCCATTTTCGTGCCGCAGAGCACGGTGGACGCCTCGATCGGATCGAGGATGTTCAGCGCCCAGGAGGATTCGAGATAGACCGTCGCGCCGTTCTCCATAATGATGAAGCCGAACGCCGCGTCCTCGACGGTGTGCTTCTTCGGATCCCACGGACCCCAGACGTTGCCGCAGTCGGGATTGGGCAGTTTCTTGTAGGTCGTGCCCAGAACCAGCTTCGGACGGTAGTTGTTCATCATATAGAGCGTGAGGTCCAGGGCGTGCGTGCCGATATCGATCAGCGGACCGCCGCCCTGCTCGTATTCGTCGAGGAAGACGCCCCAGGTCGGGGTCGCCCTGCGCCGCAGGGCGAGCGCCTTGGCATAGTAGATCTCGCCCATTTTTCCCTTGTCGACGATCTCGCGGCGCAGATAGATGCTCTCGGGACGGCAGCGGTTCTGATAGCCGACCGTCAGCTTCTTTCCGGTTTCCTTGGCGGCTTCGACCATGGCGCGCGCTTCCTTCGCCGTTTTTGCCATCGGCTTTTCGACCATAACGTGCTTTCCCGCGTGCAGCGCGTCGATCGTGATGAAGCTGTGCGAGCGGTTGGGCGTACAGATATGCACCACGTCGATCGTCGGATCGGAGAGCAGCTCCTTATAATCGGTATAGACCTTTGCGCTTTTTGCGCCGAATTTTTCCCGCGCCTTCTCGGCGCGCTCGGGAATGATGTCGCAGAAAGCGGTCATTTCGACCTCTTTGATCGTTTGCAGACCCGGCATGTGCTTGCTCGTCGCGATGCCGCCGCAGCCGATGATGCCGACTTTCAGTTTTTTTCTTCTCATAATGCTTGGACCTCCGTATGTTTGCCCGGTGCGGGCGGTCGATAATGAATTAGGCGAGCAGTTTGTAGAGATTGTTCCAGCGGTCGTTGACCCAGCTGACGATGAAATCGACGTGCTCCTTATAGGAGTAGAGATCGCCCGAGACCTGATAGCTGACGTAGGGGTGAAAATCTTCGCCGTACAGATTCCAGAAGTAGGCGTTGGTATCGGCGGCGTATTCGATCTCCTTACCCTTGGCGCGCATATCGGAGATCGCGTCGCGCAGGGCGTCTATCAGGGCGTTCATGCGGGCGCGCACCTCGGTGCGGAACCAGTCGCACTTGATCAGATCGCAGTACCACGGGCAGACGCCCTCGCCTCTCGAGACCAGTCCCCCGGTGCTCGTCGCCGGTCCGTAGGTGCCAAAGCCGAAGTCGAAGTCCCATGGCGCCGTGAAGAAGAGTTTTCCGCCGGGCGAGCGCTGCACGAAGAAGCTGGCTCTGCCGACGTCGCAGTCCTTGCTGAGTTCCTCGATGATGTACATATCGATCAGCGACGGGATGTCGACGTACTTGTCGATCTCATCGCGCTTTCCGCTGCGGATGGCGTTGTGGCACTTGAGCATATAGGACTTGACCGCGTCGATCTCTTTTCCGTTATAGTTCTTCTTTCCGGAGGCGTCTTCGGTATAGGAGATCTTGCTCTTGATCACCAGTTCCACCGCGTCGTATAACTTGTACGCCGGATCGTCGCCGTATCCGGGCAGGTAGAAATAGGGTTCGTCTTCCGACTGTCCGCGGAAGTCGAATTCAATGAGGAAGCCCTTGTCGTCACCGGCGTTGTTCTCGTTGATCTCGACCCGTCCCTTGGCGGTCTCGACCAGTTCAGAAACGCAGTAGAGCCCTCTGTATTCATTGTTGACGTAGAGTTGAACGTATCCGCAGGAGGGTACGTAGGGCAGGGTGCCCATGTAGTTCGCCAGCGTCCAGACGAAGTAGTTGCGCAGACCGGAAAGATCGAATTTGTTGGAGTTCAGGACCCAGTCTTTGTTCTTGGCGCCAATGCCCAGAAGGTCGATCTTCTCGTCGAATTTCACGCGGTAGGAGTTCTTGCTGTTGTATTCGTTCTGCGGGGTGCTGCCGCTCCAGGAGGAGTTGCCGCGTCCGCGGATCTGCAGGCGCAGACCGTCGAAATTGTGCCCCTCGCAGTCGGTGACGGTCATGCTCGCGCCGCCGTAAGTCTTCGAGGTGACGGGCGTGCCCGAATCGGTGTAGATATACATCGACGGGATGCCGGAGTTGCTCGCGTCGAGCGAGAAGTACGCCGTCAGCTTGCGGTCGTAGGTCGTCGTATCGCCCGAGCGGCTCGCCGTCTTGACGCCGTCGCTCCAGGTGACGAAGACGTACCCCGTGTCGGCGACCGCCGTCACTTCGCTCGAGCCCTCGCCCGATTTCAGACCCTGCAGGGTCTTTCCGACGATGCTGCCGTGTTCGCCCGCGACGTAACTGATGAAGAATTCGCCGCCGGCTCTGCCGGGTCCGTAGGAGGGACGGTACCAGGGGCTTTCGGCAAGGTCGGTGCTGCCGGTCATGCGGTAGGTGCCGCTGATTATCGCTTTGCTCTTGTCGCTGTTCTTGACGATGACCAGTTCGATATCGTAATCCTGTCCGACGACCGGGCAGAAGGAGCAGTCGATGCCGTCGCCCTGGAGGAAGAAGTCGACCCAGTCGCCCTTGCTCTTCTGCGGCTGCAGTGAGAAGGACGGGAAGGACCAGCCCTCGTCCCCGAAGGCGGAATTGACGATCGTGAAGCGGACATACGCGGTGTAATCCTCATAATTGTCGTGGAAATCGCCGCGGTCGCGCAGTTCGGGAAGGTTGGGGGAGAAGAGGATCTCGCCCGAGGTCTTCCTGCGCAGACCTCCGTAGTAGCCGTTGCGGTCGGTGATCGGAGCGGCGTTTGAGACGTCGATGCGGTCGATCTCCTCGTCTGTTTTCAGAACGGTGATGACGCACTGCGCGGTCTTGGCGCCTTCTTCGGTCGTGACGGTGACCGTTGCCTTGCCTTCCTTCAAGCCCGTGACGGCGCCGTTTGACGCCACGCTGACGACGTCCGGAGCGTCGCTTTCAAAGACGACGTTCTGATTGTCCGCGGTCGTGGGCAAAACCGACGCTTTGAGCAGTACCGAAGCGCCCTCGCGCAGGTAGAGCGAGGAGGCGCTGAGCGATACGCCGGCGACGGGAACGGGATCGCCCTTGACCGTCACGGTGCAGACGTCCTCGATCCAGGTGTCCTCATGATGCGCGGTGATGACCGCCGTACCGACGCGCAGCGCGCTGACCAGACCGTTTTCGTCCACTTTGGCGACCTTCGCGTTGTCGGTGGAGAAGACCACCTTCGGATTGGTCACGTTCTCGGGCGTGAGCGTCACGACCAGTTGTTCCTTGTCGCCGATCTTCATGGTGAGCGAGCGCTTGTTCAGGACGATATCCGTGGGCTCGATGTATTCCTCCTTGACAATGATCTTGCAGGAGGAGGTGTGACGCCCCTCCTCGGAGGTCGCCGTCACGAAGGTCGTGCCATTGGAAAGTCCCGTGACCTTGCCGTCCTCGACCTTTGCGATCGTATCGTCGACCACGCTCCAGATCACCTTTTTGTTCGTCGCGGCGTCCGGCGTATAGCGCACGGTCAGCGACGCCGAGTTTCCTACGGTCAGGAGCAGCTCGGAATAACTGAGGCGGATACCGGTCAGCGGGATCTCGGGTTCCGGCGCTGCGGTTGGCGACGCCGCAGTCTCGGACGTCCCGGTCTGCGTCGCCGGCTCATTTCCGGTCGACGGCTCTTGGGACGGCGTTTCATTTGACGGCGCGTCCGTTCCGGTGACGGCGGGCGTCGGGGTCGTGCTTTCCGAGGGCACCTGCGAAGCGCAGGAGGCGGCTGTCAGACATACCGACAGCAATAAGACGGCAATGATCGCTTGAATCAGGTTTTTCATAGTGGAATCCTTTCGACCGCTTCCGGTCGGGCGGGTGCGCCGCCCTGTGTGATCGCGGAATGCGCCCGGGTCCGCGCCGGGAGCATACCTATCTTATTCTATCATATTCTATCATATTTTTTCAAATAAAACAATATTTTTCAACGACTATTTTTGATTTTTCTTGAGAAAAATGCCTGTTAGCGCGGCATTGCCGCGCAAATATCCGAAAAGGGAGTTGAAAACATGAAAAAAACGACGGCAACGCTGCGCGCGTTCGCGCTTTTTGTCGCCTGCGCGTCGTTTCTTTGCGCGTTCGCGGCGCCCTCCGGTGCGCTTGGAGACGAGTGTACGCCCTATAACTGGTACTTTCTCAAGAACGACCGGCACGAGAAGCCGGGGCTGGATCAGGGGATGCGCTTTATAAACGATTACGACTGCGTCTACCTGAACGCCGAAACGAATGAAAAGGTCGTATACCTCACCTTCGACGCCGGTTATGAGAACGGCAACGTGGCGAAAATACTCGACGCGCTCAAGAAGCACAACGCGACCGGCGCGTTCTTTATCCTGGAAAATCTCGTCAGGCGCGCAACGGACCTTGTGAAGCGCATGGGCGACGAGGGACATCTCGTCTGCAACCACACGGCGAAGCATCCCGATATGGCGGCGATCACCGGCGAAGCGCTGTTCGATAAACAACTCACGTCCCTCGAAAAGGTCTATACCGAGTTTACCGGCAGGGAACTGGCGCGCTTCTACCGCCCGCCCAAGGGACGGTTCAGCAAACAGAATCTGAAATATGCCCAGAATCTCGGCTATACCACCGTTCTGTGGAGTTTCGCTTACGCCGACTGGGACAACCGCGCGCAGCCCGATCCTGAGAAATCGCTGCAAAAGATCCTTCTCCACGCCCACCCCGGCATGATCCTCCTTCTTCATCCGACCTCCGAAACCAACGCCGCGATCATGGACCGGCTGCTCACAGGTTTTGAGGAGGCGGGCTACCGCTTCGGCTCGCTTGAGGAATTCAGAAAATGAGAAAACGGTCAGCGGCGCTCCCGGCGCTTCTCATATTGCTTCTGTTCGTATCGCGCGCCTTCTGCGCCGCGGGCGAGGAACTTCCCGCGTATAAGAACGATGAGGAAAAGCGGATCTATGCCTGCGGGAGCGGCGGGAAGTATCTGGCGCTCACCTTTGACGACGGTCCGCACCCTGTCTATACCGACCGCATCCTGAAAACCCTGAAAAAGTACGGCGTGCGCGCCACCTTTTTCGTCATCGGCGAGAACGTCGGATACTATCCCGGGGTCCTTGAGCGCGTGCTGGCGGACGGGCACGCGATCGGCAGCCATACCTTTTCACACCGGCACGTTTCGTCTGTGTCGCGCGCGCAGTTCTTTGAAGAATACAGAAAAAACGACCGGCTGCTGCGCTCCTTCGGCGTCGAAACCAAACTTTTCCGCCCGCCCGAAGGGGTGTGCGACGCCAAAGTGCAGGCGCTCTCGGCGCGGTTCGACTGCGATATCATTCTCTGGAGCGTCGATACCGAAGACTGGCGCAGTCCGCCTGTGTATAAGATCGTGCGCGCCGTTCTCGACCGGGTACAGGGCGGTGAGATCATCCTGATGCACGATTACGTTTCGGGCGAGAGCCATACCGCCGCAGCGCTCGAGATCATCCTGCCCGAACTTCTGTCGCGCGGTTTTGAGTTCGTGACGGTCGGGGAACTGATCGGAAGAACGGCGTCAGAGAGGCAGTAGCGCGCATGGCGCGCAGTGAAATCGCTGACGCGGTGAAATCACTAAGTGGTGAAATCGCTGCGCGGTGAAATCCGCCTCGACGGCGGGCTGAAGAGAAACGGGCGCGGAGCGCCTTTAGGCGGCACCCTTTCGGAAAGGGTGGCAGAGGAGCCTTCTCCGATGGGGAAGGGGTTCCCCGAATAGCGCGACGCAAGGAGCGGTGTTCGGGGGTTCCCGGTAAGGTGTCGCTTGTCGCCGGATGAGGCCGATGCCTTTTCGTGGGCAAAGGTGTCGGCGACGCCGACAGAACGAACGGTGCATTACTGCTTCACCGGAACAATCGCGCGCGGAGCGCGAAGCCGCGAGCGCCTTTAGGCGGCACCCTTTGTTAAAGGGTGTCCGAGGTGCCTTCTCCGGTGGGAGAAGGTGTCGCTTGCCGACGGATGAGGCCGATGCCTTTTCGT
>JAFTCT010000092.1 GCA_017454525.1 Clostridia bacterium | reverse complement strand
TTAAAGAGCCAATAAAACAACTCTGAAAGCATAGGAGTTACCTCTTCTCAATCATTTCGCGCAATGCCGCAATATCATCAGGTGTTAATTCCTCATCTTCAAGTAATGCAGAAAACAACGCTTTTTTCGATCCTCCGAAAAACCGGTCGATCAAG
Organism: Clostridia bacterium; assembly: GCA_017454525.1. Taxonomy (GTDB): domain Bacteria; phylum Bacillota; class Clostridia; order Oscillospirales; family CAG-272; genus UBA11512. The sequence continues at coordinate 10,802 of JAFTCT010000092.1, read as the reverse complement.
CTTTTTGTTTCGTTCTTACTAACTTCTTCACGTGAAATGAGAGAAGAACATATAAAATCGGGGTCTTCTCGTTTTACGTATCCCTTTTCGATTACTTTTTTTATCACTGTATATGTGGTGTTTTTGTTCCAACCGATATCTTTTTTCGCAATCAAACTCAATTCTTTGGCGCTGATCGGTTCATTTTTCCAAATCAACTCCATTATTTTCATTTCGCTGTCGTATAGTTTCATATTTTCCTCCAGACTATTACTATAGTCTATACTATCACAATAGTTTGAATTTGTCAATAGGTTTTGTACTTTTTCTTGTTTGTTTTATGTATATCAGAACGTTGTTAAATAATAGGCGAACACTATAAATTTCAGGCGGCGGGAAAAATCCCGCCGCCTGAAAATCAACTGTGTATTATATATCATATATTTTATGCTATAATTCGCACACAGGCGCAAAATCAGATCGATCAAAACCGTATTCCCCGCAGCAACAGTTAACCGCCCTCACTCTCAAATGTGGGGCGGTTTATTTGTTTACCGGTCGGACGGCATTGACAACGGAGAAAAACCGGGTTCTCCCCCCGTTCGCCGCTCTGCGGCGCAAAAAATCACTGTTTTCCGCGGCGTTTTGCCCGGAACCGGTTTATTATACCACTTTTTCCCACCGTTTTTCAAGTTCGGAAAACTGATTCCGGCGGAAAACCGGGCGTTTCCCCGCAAAAAACGTCCCGCTTTGTTTCTTTGCGGGACGGTGCTGTGCGCGGCGCGCCGGGACGGTTCTCCGCAAAAAAGAGGGGCGTTTCATTTGCGGGAAAATGAAACGCCCCGAAAGGGAGAAATATAAAGAGAAACCGTTTCGCCGGGAGATCACAGGACCGCAGAGAGCGCGCAGAGCGCCGCCGTGACGGCCGGAAGCGCGACGGCGGCGCCGTACTTCACGAAATCCAAAAACGAGAATTTTACGCCGTGCGAACGGAGGATCGACGACCACATGATGCCCGCGAGCGCGCCGACGGGCGTCAGAAAGGCGCCGATATTCGATCCGATGGTCGCCGCGTAGACGGCGCGCGTCTTCTCGATCCCCGAAAGGGGTCCGGCGATCGACGAGAACAGCACGCTCATGGGGATATTGTTGATGATATTCGCCGCGAAGAAGGACGAAAAGCCGTATCTGAACACCGTCGCGCCGCCGGAGAGCAGCGCCGTCAGACGCGGGGTCACGCCGTTTTCACCGAGCGCCAGGATCATCACGAACATCGACAGAACGAAGGGAACGAGCTGCCAGGGCGCGCGCTTCAGACAGGCAAGGATCTCGACCGGCTTTCTGCGGCGTCCGACCGAAACGGCGAGCGTACAGAGAAGCAGACTGACGGCGAAAAAGAGCGACGCCAGCCACATCTCCAACCCGATATAGGAGCCGACGGCAAGGGTCAGGGTGCAGAGCCCGAGATGGGCGATCCCGATGACCAGCAGGGTCTTATCCCGGATCCGCTCCCCCGTTTCCGACACCTCGATCTTCTTTTTCAGATCCCGTCTGAAAACGGCGAAGAGCAAAATAAAAGACACGGCGCCCGCCGCAAGGGTCGGGAGGATCATCGTCGCCGTATAGGAAAGGAAATCCACGCCGTTCGCCGTCGCCAGATAGACGTTGGTCGGGTTCCCGATCACCAGCGCCATGCTCCAGGTGTTGGCGGCGATGAACTCGGCGAACAGATAGGGCAGCGGACTGATCTTCGCGTTCTTTGCAAAAAAGCAGATGAAGGGCGTGAAGGTCAGGATGATGATGTCGTTGGAGGTAAAGACCGTCAGTACCGAAACGGTAAGATAGAGGATGCCGAAGAGGGCGTACTGACTGCTCTTCGCCTTCCTGAGGGCAAGCGAGGCGAGAAAGGAGAAAAAACCGAGTTCGTCGAGATAGATCGACAAGACCGTCATGGAGATGAAGAGCACGAGGATCTTCAGCGGATTGATCGCGCTGTCTGCGGTCAAAGCCGCGGCGACGCCGCGCAGATTCGCCCTGCCCGAAAAGAGCAGGATCAGCGCGCCCGCCAGCGTGACGACCCAGTATGTATCGACCTGAAACCGTCTGAACGTAACGGTCTTGAAGGACAGGCAGACCCTGCCCTGCCGCCTGCGGGAGAGCGCTCCGGCGCTTCCGTGGACCGCGCTCACGGCTTGCGGCCTTCTTGACAGAACAGGGACCTTCAGGTCGCCCCCGATCCTGATTTTCGGGAAAAAGAGGATCGACAGGATCATCGTAAGGCAGGTGATCCCGCAGATCGCAATACAGGATATCATGGCGTAAACCGCTCCTTCGTCCGCTTTTCAACCGCATGAGTATAGCACTCTTTTGCCGGTTTGTCAATACATTTTATCGGAAATTCCGGCGGGCGTGCGGCAAAACGGTCCGATTCCGCAAAACAATCCGATTTGCTCTTGCAAAAAGGACCCGAAAGTGATAGAATAGATACACATTCCTATGAAAGGAAGCAAAAATATGAAAAAAGCCGTCGCCTGCCTCCTTATCTCTCTCTCTGCGCTCTTCGCGCTCGTCGCCTGCGCGGGGAGCGCCGATCCGCCGGTCGTCGTCAAGGACAAAAACGAAAAGGTCCTGGAACAGATCAGGGGAAGCGAAAAACTTGAGACCGCCGTCGATTACGGCGACAGATCCAACTGGTTCGCCTACGACGACGCGCCGCAGAAGGACGTCGACGTGATCTATTTCTGCCCCCGGCTCTACACCGCGCCGGAGGGCGGCAACGAGCTGTCGTCCGCCGGCGATAAGACCGTGCGCGCCGAAGCGCCGAAGTATCTTGACGCGCAGGCGGCGGTCTTTACCGACCGCTGCAATCTGTTCGCCCCCTTCTACCGGATGTACGACCTCTCCTTCCTCGCGTCGCTCGACCGCGCCGACCGGGAACTCGCCTACGGCTACGCCGCGTCGAAGGACGCGATCCCCGCGATCGATTACTATTTCAAGAACGTCAACGGCGGCAGACCCTTCATCCTCGCGGGACACGGGCAGGGGTCGGATATGGTCCGCATGATCCTCGCGGTCTATATGAAGGAACATCCCGACGTCTACCGGCGGATGGTCGCCGCCTACGCGATCGGCTGCGCGGTCACGCGCCCCTATCTGAATGAACACAAGCACCTGAAATTCGCAAAGGGCGAAAGCGACGTCGGCGTGATCGTCTCCTACAATACCGAAGGTCAGGGCAACTACGGCTACAAGGACGATTTCATCGTCGAGCGCCTGCAGACGCTGGTCATCAACCCCCTGAACTGGAAAACCGACAAGACCTACGCCTTCCCGAGAGAAAACCTCGGCATGATGGACGAGCGCGGCGAGATCGTCAAAGGGCTCGCCGACGCGCGCGTCAATCCCGAACGCGGCACCGTCGTCTGCGACAATGACAGCGCGCTGAAGTCCTTTGCTTACGACGGCAGATACGATCTGCTCTTCGGACCGCAGAGTTACCACTATTACGACTACGCATTCTTCTTTGAGAACCTGCGGCAGAACGTCTCCCGCCGCATCGACGCCTATCTTTCGGCGCAGAAATAAGGGGAAAATATGGAACGCACAACGCTGAAAAGCATGAAGTTCGGCAAGGAAAAACTGAAAACCTTCTGGTCGTACTATTATAAGCAGATCATCGCGGCGGCGCTGATCGCCGCCGTCGTCACCGTCATGCTCGTGCAGTGCGTGACAAATAAAAAAGCGGCGGTGCAGATCTATTTCGCCGGACCCGTCTTCTTCTCCGCCGACGCGCAGACAAAGATCTGCGAGGCGTTCGAGGTCGTCACCGCAGAGAGCGTCAAAATGATCTCGACGGTCTACGGAAAAGACCCCGTCGCCGGTATGACCGACAAGGAAAAAGAACAGTACGTCATCGACTATACGGGAGAGAAGGAAACGCTCGACGAATTCAAGACGCGGATGCGCCTGCCCGATACGGTGATCTGCCTGCTCTCCCGCGAATGCTTTGAAATGGCGCTCCGGGACACGGGCACGCTGCGAAAACTCGAGGGCGTCGACGGCGCGCTTCTGACCGGCGACGGTTACGGCGTGGTTTTCTCCGCTTTAGACTTTTCGGGCAGCAATTCGATCCTCAAGACCTTTCCGGAGGACTGCGTGCTCTGCCTGAAAGCGCCGTCGGTCATGCGATCGGACGGCGAGGACGCCCTTCAGGTGGACGCCTTTTATAAGATCGTCAACTTCAAGACCAAAAACCGATAAGGAAGGATCCTATGCAACACGATCAAAGAAAACTCCGCGCGCTCTGCCTGCTGCTCGCCGCGGCGGCGCTCCTTGTCTGCGCCTGCACGGACGCCGGACGGCAGCCGACGCCCACGCCGACCCCCACGCCTACGCCTACGCCGACCCCCACGCCGACGCCAACGCCCACGCCTACGCCGACCCCTACGCCCACGCCTACGCCGACCCCCACGCCTACGCCCACGCCGACCCCCACGCCGACGCCCACGCCGACGCCCACGCCTACGCCGACCCCCACGCCCACGCCGAAGGAGATCAATATGCGCCCGATCGAATTGAAATTCACCAAGACCGACCTCGTTTCGACCGAATACGACCCGAAGACCAAAGGGGACGGAGCCAAAACCTCCTACGCCCTGTGGTATTCGACCGATTATATCGATATTTCGGGCGAATACGCCCTCTACTTCAATCTGGCGGGGCACCGCTATATCTACTCGCTCTGGTTCTACGACGCCGAAAAGAACTTCATTTCCGGCGAAGGACTGCGCACGACCTCGCGCTGCGCGACCCTGCGCAGTGCGGCTGTCGTCCCGGAGAACGCCGTTTACGTCCGCTGCGCCAATTTCGTCAACGGGAATGAAACCTTCAAGGATCCTTTCTTGGAGGCGCTGCCGCGCGCCGAGGACTATGCGCTTTTTGAGGAGGCGCACCCCCTTCTGCACTTCACGGTCGCGTGTCTGGGCGACAGTCTCACCGAGGGCGACCGCGGCAGCAGCGCTCACGGCATTTCGTCGATGGGCTACCGCAACTACCCCTTCCGCCTCGCGGAAACGCTCTCCTGCACGACGCTCAATTACGGCAAATGCGGCTATGCCGTTTCCGACTATCTCGGTCACTACGCGTCAGGCGAGGTGGATATCGGGAACGCCGATCTCATTCTCGTGATGCTCGGCACCAACGTCGGTATGAAGGAGCGCGCGCAGCAATTGAGTTATACCAACCTGCTGCGCCGCATCGAACGCGGCAAAAAGGAGGGCGCCGCGGTCGTGCTCATCACCCCGCCCCACGCGACGAACACGCCGGGCAAGGCAAGTTACGGACACGGCTACCCCGAAAACGCCCTCTCCTCCGCCGAATATCAGCGGGCGTTTGCCGAGGAGCACGGTTATCTTCTGATCGACGCCTACAAGGACAGCCCGATCACCGAGGAAAACGAAGCACGCTACCAGTCCAACGACGGCCTGCACATGAACGAGGAGGGCTATCGGGTCTTCGCCGCGTTCATTGCGGAGCAGCTGCGGGAACTGGGCGTGATCCCGCCCGCAGAGGGATCGTGATCCGCGGCTTTATAAGAATGAAAAAGGCTGTTTCATTCGGCGCGTCTGCGCAAATGAAACAGCCCTTTTTGGCGTCTGTTTTTTACTGCGTTATTTGGAATTGTCAAGATATGTGCAGTCGAAAAACACCCAAAATTTTGATATTGACGATCTGCGCATCAATTTTTCGAAGCGGAGCGTAGCGGAGCTGAGAAAAATTGATGCGGCGCGGCGCCGTCAGGCGGCCGGCAGAGTGTTTGCTTTTGCCCATTCTCTGTAAGCGACGGGCGGCAATCCGATAGGATTGGTTGTTGTAATTCTGATCCGATTATAGTAAACAAAAATGTATCTAAATACGATCGTCTTCACTTCTTCGCGCGTCCGTTTATAGGCAGCGATTCTATAAATCTTTTCTTTCTTCAAGGTTGCAAAAAAGCTTTCCATCCTTGCATTGTCAAAGCAATGCCCGGTACCGCTCAAACTTTGTATGAGTCCGGCTTCTTTCAGAGCGTTCCTGAACGCCTCGCTTGTGTATTGACTTCCCCTATCGCTGTGGAAAATTGCTCCGGCAAGTCTGCTCCTGCCATATTGCAGCGCCAGATCCTTCACGGTTTTGATGCACAACTCTTTCTTCATGTTGTCGTCCATAGCAACGGAAAGAATCTCTCCGTTATAGCAATCGAGGACGGCGGACAGATACAGTTTTCCGTCCGAACATTGTATCTCGGTTATATCCGAAAGCAGCTTTTGCAGTGGCTTTTCCGCTGTAAAATCGCGCTTTATCAGGTTTTCGCGGTCTTGGATCTCCGTCGTGGCTTTGGTCGTTCCATGCGGCGTTCTTCTTCTGTGCAGCAGTTTCATTTCGGACATTGCCCGATATACCGTACGCTTGCTTACGATGATCCCGCTCTGTTCCAAAGCTGTTTTCATCCGGCTTACGCCGTAATTATCATTGTCCGGGTGTTCATCAAGGATTTCTTTTATCGCGACCGAAAGAAGTACTCTCGCCGTCGGCTTGCTTCTGTTTTTTAGCCAACGGTAATAGCCCGATTCGCTGATCTTCAGCACACGGCACATTGCTTTGACTTCGTATTTTTCCTTGTTTTCAAGAATAAACAGATGCCTTTCGCACGTCTTTACCTCTTCCGGTCTTTTGCGAAAAAACCGAGTGCGTCCTTCAGTATTTCATTTGCTTGCCGCAACTCCGCGTTTTCTCTTTCAAGTTCTCGATTTCGGATACGCAACTCATCATCGCTCATTACAGACGTATCTGTTCGCTTGGCTTTTCGACTTTGGCGCCAATCTGCAAGAGTGTAGTACGGTATTCCTAATTGCGACGCCGCTTTCTTTACTCCGATTTCATCCGATAACCGGAGCGCTTCTTCTTTGAATTCTTTACTGTAGTTCGACATTTTCTCTTTTCCTTCTTTCTGATTTCTTTTATTATATCAGATTTTGGGGGATTTGTCGACTCTACTTAAAGTATACCATTCCAATTTTTCGATCCGGTACCCCAGCGCGATCACGAGTTTGAGCGTGCTCAGGGCGGTATTGCGGTCGTACGCCTTCTCTTCCTCGGACAGTTCGCCGTAGGGGACAAGACAGGGCGTCTCTTTTTTGGCGTCGTCGCGTTTTTCGCCGTAGGTCCAGCCCTCGGCGATGCGTCCCGCCGCCCACACGTCGTGGACGTTCTCGGCGATTTTTTCGGTCAGGATCAGAAGATCCTCCGTCAAGCGGATATCCGCCGTATCGATCGGGGCGGGCGTATAGGTTTTTTTCTTCATCGGGCATCCTCCTTTCAGAGACCGGCATTCAGCGCACGTCGATCTGACAGCTTCTCATCGTTTCAAGCGCGGCGAAATGCTTTTCGGGCGTGACGCCCGCGCAGCAGGCGCTGTCCACCGAGATCGGCGCTTCGGGGAAATGCGCCTTGAGGATCAGAGCGTTGGAGATCACGCAGATATCGGTGCACAGACCGATGAGTTCGATCTCGAATCTGCTCTTCCCCGCCGCCTTTCTTATCAGTTCCGGCAGGTCCACCGAGCCGAAGGTCTTCTTTTCCACGGGCGTAAAGGACTTCTTTTTGAGCGCCGCCGCGATCTTTTCGTCCTGCGCCCACCCGGGCGTGCCCTTGATGCAGTGCCTGACCGGCAGGTGCTTTCCCTCCGCCGTTTCAAGATAGTCCTCGCCGTGCGTGTCGAGGGTGACGAAGATCTTGCCGTCAAAACGCCCGATCTTTTCGACCGCCGCCGGAAGGATCGCCTGCGCCTCCTTCGTGCCCAGCGCGCCGTCGACGAAATCCTTCTGCATATCCACGATCACAAGAAATTTCATACTCTCCGCCGATTTGCCGTTTTTCTTCATGATTTCTCCTTTCCCGCCGCCTTTTTCCGCGCCGACGCGATCTTCAGCGTGATCAGCACCGCCGCGGCGGCAAACAGACTCCCGAACGCCACGCAGAGCCCCGCGCGGCCAAGCGCCGTGTTCATCGGGCGCTGGCGCAGCACGCAATCCGCCCATTCCCCGGCGAAAAAGAGCGCGAAGACCGGTTTGAAAACGTCCAGAAGGAAGAGAACGGTCTCCTTTGAAAGAACGTCGGTCCTGCCGCCGGGCGCGGTATTTTTTCCGGCGCGCGCTCTTACCGCAAGGAAGGACAGAAGTTCGAAGAGAAGCAGTCCCCCGAGCGCCACGGCGTAGGGATAGAACGCCCAGCCCTTATCGTCGAATATGTCAAAAGCGCCGTCCGGTCCGAAATGGATCCCGATCCTGCGCGGAAGCGACGGATATACGGCAGCCAGACGCACGGAAGAGAGAATGAACGCCGCCCACGACAGCGCGGAAACCGAATAATGGATGATCCTTGTTTTTCTCTGCATCCCGACGTCCTCCCCCGCGCGTCCGCCGCGCGTCCGCCGCGCCGCCTCTGTAAGTCTATTATACCTTTTTATCCCGCGTTGTCAAGGGCGCGCGCGTTTTTTGTTTTTTTCTTCGTTTCGTTTTGTCCGGCGTGACAAAACCGTCTTGACAAACGGGCGGAGAGGTATTATAGTATAGACAGTTGTCTTACATCACTGTGAAAGGATCTGCTTTTATGAAACCGACTATCCGCTTCTTTTGCGCGGCGCTCTGCCTGCTGCTTTCGATCCTTCTGCCTCTCGGCGCGTTTGCCGCGCTGAAATGCGACCTGAACGGCGACGGAAGCGCCGACATCTCGGACGTCACGGCGCTGCTCGATATGCTGTCCTCCGGTCAGAAGGAGGCGCGCGCCGATCTGAACGGCGACGGTGCGATCGACATTTCCGACGTTACGTCGCTTCTTGACAAACTCTCCGACGGCTCGGCGAACGTCGAGGAAGGCGGCGGCGAAGAGGACAAGGACCTGCCGCTGTCCTACGCGTGGAACGATGAAGATCAGTCGTACACGGTCACGGGGATCGGCGATTTTTCGGGAAATGAACTGACCGTTCCCTCAAAGCATCTCGGAAAACCCGTCGGCGCGATCGGCGATTACGCGTTTTTTGACGTAGGCACGCTGACCTCGGTCAGGATCCCCGGAAGCGTAAAGCATATCGGAGACGGCGCGTTTTACGCGTACAGCTCTTCCATTACCGAAATAACCTTCGGCGAGGGACTCGTTTCCATCGGAGAAAGCGCCTTCGGAAGGTGCGGCGTCATCACGCTGAAACTGCCCGACAGTCTTGAAACGGTCGGCGAATACGCCTTCCAGGGGTGCTACTCCTTAACGACCCTCGTTCTGCCCAAAAACGCCGAGATCGGAAAATACGCCTTTTCCTCCTGCCGGGCGCTGACCTCGGTCACGATCCCCGAAGGAGTTAAAAAGATCCCGGAGAGCATGTTCAGTTCCTGCGATTTGCTTGAAGAGATCACGCTGCCCGAAAGTCTCACGGAGATCGGAAAAAACGCTTTCAACAGCTGTCCGCTCGCGTCGGTGCGCATCCCGAAAAACGTCGAAACGATCGGGGAGGGCGCGTTCAGTTACGGCGCGTATGAAACGATCGCCGTCGATCCCGCCAACGCCATCTACGCCGCCGCGGGAAACTGCCTGATCGAAAAGGCGTCGAAGCGTCTGATCGCCGGCTGTAAAAACAGCGTGATCCCCTCAGACGGCAGCGTTACCGCGATCGGTGAAGAAGCCTTCGGCGGAGTAACGGGACTTGAAGCAGCCGTTATACCCGAAGGGGTCGTGAGCGTCGGCGCCTACGCCTTCAGCGGCTGCAGAGACCTGAAGTCTGTCTTTTTCCCGGCAAGCGCCGCGGAGATCAAAGAAGGCGTGCTCTCCTCCTGCGTCAATCTTGCAACGATCTCCATCGCCGACGGAAACGCGCGCTATACGGCAAGCGGAAACTGTCTGATCGATCGCGACGGCAAGACGCTGATCGCCGGCTGTAAAAACAGCGTGATCCCCGCGGACGGCAGCGTAGAGGTGATCGGCGATTCCGCGTTTCAGTTCGTAACGGGTCTTGCGTCGGTCGTCATTCCCGACTCGGTCAAAAAGATCGGAATATATGCCTTTATCCGCAGCGATATTCAGAGCCTGACGCTCGGCGCGGGCGTGGAAGAGATCGGAATGGGCGCCTTCAACTCCTGCAGCGGGCTGACGAGCCTCGTGATCGGAACGAACGTGAAATCGATCGGCGACTTCGCCTTCAACACGGCAAATCTCGACACGATCTGCTACCGCGGCACAGAGGAGCAGTGGAACGAGATCGTCTTCGGAAACCGCCCGTTCAAGAGCACCGCGACCTTCGTTTATAACTATTCGGAGGATTGACAAAGCGAAAGGGCTTCCGGCAAGATGAATATGTGTCTGTAAACGTCGCCTCCCGGGTAGTGCGCGCGGCGAAGCGCGCATGGCGCGTATGGCGCGCAGTGAAATCGCCTACGGGAACCCCCTGAACCCGCGAAGCGGCTTCCGGGGAACCCCTTTCCCGGGAACCCCCTGAACCCGCGAAGCGGCTTCCGGGGAACCCCTTTCCCAGGAACCCCCTGAACCCGCGAAGCGGCTTCCGGGGAACCCCTTTCCCGGGAACCCCCGTCAGGCGGTGAAATCGCTACGCGGTGAAATCGAACACTTTGTGTTCGGTGAAATCCGCCTCGACGGCGGGTTGAGGACGGGCGCGGAGCGCAAAGGGAGGCGCGGAGCGCGAAGCAGCGGAGCGCCATGTTTAGGCGGCACCCTTTGTTAAAGGGTGGCTAAGGTGCCTTCTCCGATGGGAGAAGGTGTCGCTTGTCGACGGATGAGGC
>JAFTCT010000014.1 GCA_017454525.1 Clostridia bacterium | reverse complement strand
CGCTCAGGTGGTGCTCCGTTGGAACGTGCAGCGCGGTGTTTCGATCCTTCCGAAGTCCACCCACGTTGAAAGAATGGTACAGAATATCTCCATCTGGGATTTCGAACTTACAGAGGATGAGATGAAGCAGATAGGCGCAAAGACCCTCGATCACAGCGAGATCATCAACCACTTTGATCCGCACCTTGTCAAGGCGCTCTGCGGAATGAATATTCATGCGTAAGGAGGATGATCGTGAAAAGAATTATCATACTGCTGCTCGCGGCGACAATGCTGTTATCGCTCGCGGCGTGCGGAAGTAATACAAACGAGCCGCAGAACACAAGCAAAGTCGAATCTTCAAATACTAACGAAAGTACAACGTCAAATGCCGATACGTCAGCGACGGATTCGATGACAAGCACGGAACAAACGGCTTCCGGCTCTGAGACGACCGATCCTGTTCAGCCTGCCGAAAAGAAAGTTCTTGTACTCTATTTCAGCGCGCAGACGGCCGTTGAAGGCGACGCGATCTCCGGCGCAACGCCGCGCGTCAGCAATATGGCGGCGACCGAATATCTGTCAAATATGATCCACGATCAGGTCGGCGGGGATCTGTATAAGATCATGGCGGTCGAGAAATACCCGATCGGCTACAATGAAACGGCGGATCAGGCGAAGAAAAACGCCGACGGCGACAAGCGCCCGGCGATCACCGTTGACGTGAACCCCGCGGATTACGACGTCATCTTCATCGGCTATCCGATCTGGTGGTACACGCTCCCGATGGAAATGTACACTTTCTTCGATACCTACGATCTGTCCGGCAAGACCGTTATCCCATTCAACACCCACGCGGGATCGCGCGACGGAGGAACTTACAGGACGATCAAGGATATGGAACCCGGTGCGACGGTGCTTGACGGCTTCAACATAAACGGCGGCAGCGTCGGAAGCAGCGCCGATCAGGTCAAAGCTTGGCTTGACGGACTGAACTATTGAGGCGCAGAATGAACACTTTTACGTATAATTACCCAGTGACCGTGTATTTCGGCGAAGGCGCGGCAAAAAACAATCTGCCGAAAGAGCTATCAAAGGTCGGCGATACCGTGATGTTCGCCTACGGAGGCGGGTCGATAAAGAAAAACGGTATCTACGACGAGCTTGTTGGGATTTTGACAGCCGCCGGAAAGAAGATCGTTGAATTCAACGGTATTATGTCAAACCCCACCTATGATAAGGTGCAGGAAGGCGCGCGTCTTGCAAAGGAAAACAAGGTCGATTTCATCCTCGCCGTCGGCGGCGGATCGGTTATCGACTGCTGCAAGATCGTTTCCGCACAGGCGCTGATAGACGAGGATATCTGGACGCTCGAATACGAAAAACACGGCGTGCCGACAGAGTTTATCCCGATGGGCGCGGTCGTCACCGCGTTCGGTACCGGGGCGGAGATGAACAATGGCGCGGTCATCACCAATACCGAAAAGATGATGAAATCCCCGCTGCGGGGTGCGTTTTACAGCTTCGCGATCCTTGATCCGGTCTATACGATGACGATGCCGATGAAACAGGTCATATCGGGCGCGTTCGACAGTCTCTCGCATTGTATGGAGACCTATATGGGTTCTCCGCGTGAAATCAATTATTCCGATGAGATCAACGAGGCGACGCAAAGGAATATCATCAGAAACATCCGCGCGACGCTGAAGGATCCGAAAGACCTTCACGCCCGCAGTGAGCTTGTATGGGCGGCGGCAATGGCGGAAAACGGAATGCTCAAGCTCGGCAAGATCACCGATTTTCAGTGCCATATGCTTGAGCATCAGCTCGGCGCGTATACCGACTGCAATCACGGTCAGGGGCTTGCCGTGCTTCATCCGGTGCTCTATAGGCATATGATGCCCGAAGCAAATCATCAGTTTGCGCGCCTTGCCGTTGAGGTTTGGGATATCGATCCGGAAGGTAAGAATGAAGCGCAGCTTGCGGCGGCGTTTGTCAAAGAGCTTGCAGCGTTTATCCGCGAGATCGGACTGCCGACGACGCTTCGAGAAATGGACATCCCTGAGAATACCGATCTTCGCGCCGTGGCGGACTCGACGATCCTGACAGGCGGCTGTGCGAAAAAATTCACCGCCGATGAATTGTTCGCAGTCTTATCGGAGTGCAGAGGATGAAACGGATCCTTTCTTTTATGCTTTCATTATTGTTGCTTCTTTTGTCGGCTTGTTCGCAGAATGAACGTACACACCCCGAAACGCTGAACAATGTTGCAGAAACTAAGGAACAGACGGACGTGAATAAGCCCGCTCCTGATCGAATTGATTTCGGTAACGACGATATACGCGGTTTTACCTTTGACAACGTGTATCACAGCGAAAACAACGGGGATATCCATTTCGGTCTGTACGTTCCTGAGAGTTATGACGGCACTGAGTCTTACGCTCTGTATATCACTCTGCCCGGCTGGGAAGGACTGTACTTTCAGGGTGTGGGTGTGAATATAGAGTCCGAGGATTTCGGCATCGAGGCGCAAAAATACAACGACAAAATGATCATCGTCGCGCCTCAGCTTGACGACTGGGGAATGACGAGCGCAAAGCAAACCGTCGCGCTGACGAGATATTTTATCGAACACTACAATATTGACGCCGACCGTGTGTATCTGAACGGATATTCGGGCGGAGGCGAGACCGGCTCGCTCGTCATGGAGATCGCGCCGGAATTATACACGGCGTTCCTGCATTGTTCTTCAAAATGGGACGGCAGACTCGAACCGCTCGTCGAGGCGATGACGCCTGTATACCTCGCAACCGGAGAAAACGACAGTTATTACGGCAGCTCGTCGGTAAAAGAGACTTATAAAAAACTCGCTGAGTTATACAAAGCAAAAGGTCTTGACGATGAGCAGATCAAAAAACTTGTTATCCTCGATCTAAAGGGCAAGGCGTATTTCGACGATCGCGGGATAGGCGATCAGCACGGGGGAGGGCTCTCCTTCGCGCACGAAGAAGATATTATGGGTTGGCTTTTTGATGAGCACAAGGAGGTGCTTGAAGTGAAAAAACTGCTTGCGGCGGGCGTCGCGTTCTCTATTGCCATTGCCGCGCTTTCGGGATGCACTCCTGCCGAAACGACCGAACAGACGCCGCCGACGATCGAGGGTTCGATAGACATCCCTCAAACCGGATGGACGACTGCAGTTCCGTCCGAATACAAGAGAGCATCGGAAAAGCCCGGAACGGTCACACGCCTTGATTACGATTCCAAGGATTACGTCCGGGACGGCGGCGCGATCACCAAGACCGCCTACGTCTATACACCTTACGGCTACGATGAAACCGATGCGGAAACGCGCTACGACATCCTCTATCTGATGCACGGCTGGGGCGGTCACGCGGGAGAGCAGTTCGAGTTTTCTTCGCAGAAGAATATGTTCGACAATATGATCGCCAAAGGCGATATGAAGCCGATGATCATAGTGTCTGCGACCTTCTATAACGAAAACAGCGATACGGATTTTTCGTCTTCTATCGAAGAATTCAGACAGTTCCACCGCGATTTCGAGGAAAACCTGATGCCATCAGTCGAAGGAAAGTATCACACTTACGCAAAATCGACCTCCGACGCCGATCTGAAAGCTTCGCGCGATCACCGCGCGTTCGGCGGCTTCTCTCTCGGCTCGGTGACGACGTGGCTGCAGTTCTGCTACGATTACGACTATATCCACTATTTTCTGCCGATGAGCGGTTCGTGTTGGTACTATGGTACCTACGGCGATTTCCGCTTCAAGCAAAACGTCGATTTCATCGAACAACTTGTAAAGAAGAATAATCTTAATGAGCGCGGATATTTCATCTATCACGCCGTCGGAACACAGGATTCGGTAAAAAGTCAATCCATAGATATGTCAAAAGAAATGCTCGGCCGCGATACGTTTACGCCCGACCATTACGTTTTTTACCAAAAGGACGGCGGTTACCACGATTTCAATGCGGTGCAAGAATATCTGTATAACGCACTCCCGCTGTTTTTCGGAAATATGAAAAAAGATAATGCAACAAACGAGCCATACACGCTGAACACAAAAATCGACGACGTGATCTCCGATCCCGCGTTCGGCGACTACGGCAGATTGATCTTTCCCGTGAACAAAAGCTATTACAGCGGAACGACGCTCGGCGATCTCGATCTGACGTGGTACAGCAACATAGACGCCGACAAGACCGTAGAGATCGCAAACTATATGAAGTCTCACGCCGAGTCGGGCGATAAGATATTCTATGATATCTATACAGACGCCGAAAAAGCGGCTGATCCGTCAAAACGCGATACGGGGCTGTTCTTCTTCAAAGGAAACAAAAACGCAAAAGTTGCCATTTG
>JAFTCT010000091.1 GCA_017454525.1 Clostridia bacterium | reverse complement strand
GGTTGGACAGCGGCTCGTCCATCAGGAACACCTTGCTGTCGCGCACCATCGCGCGCCCGATCGCGACTCTCTGTCTCTGTCCGCCGGAGAGCGCGCGCGGCTTGCGCATCAGGTAATCGGTGATGCCAAGCACTTCCGCCGCCTGCGTGACCTTGGCGTAGATCTGATCCTCCGGCATCTTCTGGAGCCGCAGGGAGAAGGCGATGTTGTCGTATACCGTCATGTGCGGATAGAGCGCGTAGTTCTGGAAGACCATCGCGATGCCTCTGTCCTTCGGCTGAAGATCATTGACGACCACGCCGTCGATCTCAACGGTTCCTTCGCTGATCTCTTCAAGACCGGCGATCATGCGCAGGGTCGTCGATTTGCCGCATCCGGAAGGACCGACGAAAACGACGAACTCCTTGTCCTTGATATCCAAGTCGAAGTCATGCACGGCAACGACTTTTTTATCGTAAATCTTTTTAACTTTGGTAAGTTTTACAGTTGCCATATATTCGTTCCCTTTCTATCAGCCCTTGACGGCGCCGCCTGTGACGCCCTCGACGTAGTATTTCTGCAGGAATATGAAGAGCAGCGCCACGGGGATCGCAACGACCACGCCGCCTGCGCAGAACATCGTATAACACTTGTTGATCTGGTCAAGCGTCAGCCACTGGTACATACCGACTGCCACGTTATAGCCGGCGGTATCGCCGAACGCGATGTAACGCGCGAGCACGAAGTCGCCCCAAGGTCCCATGAACGCCGTCAGGATCGTGTAGATCACGATCGGTTTGGACATCGGCAGGATGATCTTGGTCAGCACCTTGAAACGCGACGCGCCGTCGACGCGCGCTGCCTCATCGAGAGATTTCGGGATCGTATCAAAGAAGCCCTTGGATACGTAATATCCCATACCGGAAGAAGCGACGTAAACGAGTACCAATCCCGGAAGGGCGTTCGCCTGCGTCATGCCGAGGTCCTTCAGAACTCTGTACAGAATGATCATCGTGAGCATTCCGGGGAACATTCCTAAAATCAGCATGAATTTCATGAGCGGCTTGCGCATCTTGAAGCGGAAACGCGAGAGCGTGTAGCTCATGCAGAGCACGATGATCGTCTGAAGCGCCGCAGTGATCAGCGCAACGATGAAGGTATTGAAATACCATCTGAAGAAGCCGCTGTTCCAGAGGTTGATGTAGTTGTCAAATCCCCATTTCTTCGGGATCACGTAGTCGACCATCCATGTGACCATGGTGCCGGTCTCATTCGTTTCCGTACGGAAAGACTGGAGCAGAATAAAGACGAAGGGGACGAGCCAGATGACCGACATGATCACCAGCAGAACGTGGATGACCGTGTTGCTGATGAGTTGAGACGCTTTCATACCCATGTGCTGTTTCTGAATCGAATTCTCTTTTTTCATCACTGGAAATCCTCCTCGTTACGCGTTGAGGGCATCAGGCTGTAGACGATCAGCGAGATGACTGCGACGACCGCAAACACCAGAATACCGATGACCGAAGCGAAGTAATACTGCGATTCGGCGCCGGTCGTGATCTTGAACAGCCACGTGATCAATAGGTCGGTATACCCTACCGACCCTGCGGCGCCTGAGGCGGCAGGATTGGTCGGGGCTCCTCCCGTGAGCAGATAGATCACGTTGAAGTTGTTCATGTTGCCGATGAAACTGGTCAGCAGGTACGGACCGGTGATGAACAGCATATACGGCAGCGTGATCTTCGTGTATTGCTTCCAGGGGCTCGCGCCGTCGATCTTTGCAGACTCGTAAAGATCGGCGGGTATGTTCATTAAGATGCCCGTCGCGATCAGCATCAGATACGGAATACCGATCCAGATATTGATGATGATCACCGTGATCCTCGGGAGCAGTCCGTTCAGTTTCGTACTGCCCCAGAAATCTATGGATTCTTTGATCCATCCGAGATCCTTCAAAAATCCGTTGACGATGCCGTTTTTGGCGAACATCTTTGAAACGTACAACAGCGAAATGAACTGCGGTATCGCGATGGTCAGTACGAGGATCGTACGCCAGACCTTCTTTAAGCGAATTCCCTTCTTGTTGATCATCATTGCGACGAACATACCGAGGAAATAGTTTGTGAAGGTCGCGAAGAACGCCCAGATGAGCGTCCACGCCAAGACTTCACCGAAGGTCGCGGCGTAGGACTGCGTACTGCCGCCCGAACCCGACGTGGACCAGGACAGCATCGTATTGAAGTTGTCCAGCCCCACCCACGTGAACAGGTTGTTGTTGAAGCCGTCGTGCGAACCGTCGTAGTTCGTAAAGGCGACCAAGATCATAAAGACGATCGGCATAACCGTGAAAACAATGATGCCGAGCATCGGAAGCGCCAGAAGCGTCTTGTGGAACTGATCGTCGACCATCGACCTCAGATCCTGCTTTGCGCTCTTGAGTTTTTTGCCGGAACGGATGATCTCTTCCGCGACCTTGTTCTGCCTGACGTTGACGCGCCACGTATAGATAAACGCAATGATGAAGAAAAGCGTCAGTACGCCGTACAGAAGGATCTTGAAGGAGTTGTCGTTATATTCCGTGATGTACGTATCATAGATCGGATCGTACACTTCTTTGGGTCCGACTTTGCCAAGAGAGGGCAGCATTGAAAGCCAATATCCGCCCCAGAAGATCATATAGACGATGAATACGCATTCAAACAGCAGAAAGAGCAGACCGCGCATGATCTGACCGCGTGCGATACAGCCGAAGCCCATCACGAAATAGGAGATCTTTGTTTTCCAGTCGCCCTTCACGAACGTCGTGAACACGTCTTTGAATTCACCGGCGATCCCGAGAAACACCGCCTTGAAGAACCTGCCGATCTTGAAGATCAGATTCTTTAACTTTGTCGGGATCGAGGCGAAAAAGGAAGCGATCTTATAGAAAAAACGTTTCCACTTGGGTAGTTTGAGATACTCAAGATCACTGTATTTTTTCATACCTATGCTCCGTTTTCTGAATATCAAAAATGGCGGGAGCCGGAATAAACCGACTCCAGCCATTTGTTTTTTGAAATGATTATGCCGGGATCAGAGTGATCGTACCGCTATCGCCTTCAACGACGAACTGGACATAGTACGTGCCGGCAGTCTCAACGACGAAGTTGTCGCCGCCGTTACCGACAGAAACGTCCCAGGATTTGCCCTTACGGACTTTGAACTGCGCACCTGCGGCAAATTCAAACGCTTCGTTGGATTTCCAGGTGCCGGCGGGATCTTCGGTCATCGGGAAGTCTTCATTCCAGGTAGTGCCCTTCACTTCGCCGATCACCGTCCAGGCGTTCTTTTCTTCCTCGGACATGCTGAACAGAGCCTTGATCTTCGCGTCGTAGTTCTCGATAGCGGTCTTCAGACCGGCTTCGTCGGTCGCCGCTTTGACGTCGTCAGCGATGACCTTGGCGATATCCCACCAGGAACCGTGGATCTGACCCTGCGGGACAGAATACTGGTTCTGAGCGAACAGAGCGGCAAGGCCGGGGTTGGCTTTCACAGCGTCGGAAGCCTGCGCTTGCTTGTTGGCGGGACCCCATGCAAGTTTATCAAAGCGTTCCATCTGGCAGTCATAGTCGGTCAGATACTGAGCGAGTTTGTGCAGAGCGGCCTGTCTCTTGGCATCCTTCTGCGGCTTGACGCCGAGCAGTTTGCAGCCGTTGAACGAGCCGATGTGATACTGCTTTCCGTCAACGGTGAAGGAAGGCAGATCGGTCGCGCCGAGATTGTCGCCGAGGATGTTCTTGATATCGTTGAACGCCCAGGTACCGGTGACAACGATCGCAGCGCCGTTGGAGAACTCTTCCGCCTTGGAAGAAGAGAGGTTCGCCTTGGAGTCAACAAGTTTCTTGATGCCCTTCGCGGCGATCAGACCCTTGTCGGAATTGAAGTCGTCGTCAACGTCCACAAAGGATTTGCCGTCTTCGCCGACCTTCCACTCGGAATGGCATCCTACGCCGAAGAAGAAGCCGGCAAGATACCACGCGGAAGAATTGGTCTCCATAGAGAAGTACTTGTTCGCCTTCTCGCAGTCCTCGATCAGCTTTTCAAGGCTGTCAAGATCCTCTTCGGGGATGACGGACTTGTCATAGTACATGAAGTAGCCGTTGTCCGAGGTCATCGGATATGCATACATCGCATCGCCGAGCGTAGCCGCGCCGACAACGCCTGCGTCGTTGGCTTCCTTCACGATCGCCTGTGCGGCTTCACCGAGTTTTGCAAGAGCCGCGCCCTGCACAAGACGTGCGAACTGGTCCTGCGCGAAGCAGTAGATATCGCCGCCCGCTTCCACGTCGGTCAGCATGTTGGTGCCTGCGTCTGCTTCGGAAACCGGCTGGATGGTCGCGTTGATCACGATGCCGTCCGTATTGGTCTCGTTGTACTTCTTGATCTGCGCATCAAAGAGGTCTTTTGCATTTTCAGCACACCAAACCTTGATGTCATAGGTGCCTGCCAGCGGCTTGTCCGCGGGCTGTTCGCCGGTCGGCTGAGCGGTGGGCTGAGCAGTGGGCTGCTCGCCGGTCGTCGCCGGCTGCTCAGTCGTAGGCGTTGTGGTGGTGCCGCTGCACGCGCAAATGGCAAATACCATCACGAACACAAGCAGCGCCGCTAAGAATTTTTTCATAAATGAAACTCCTCCTTTTTCAAGCGGGTTCCGAATGATGTATTTTTTATTGGACCCGCCAAAAATTCTTATACAAATTATAACGCTTTTTTATCGCAAAGTCAATATTCTTCTTTTGGTAATTGATATTTTCGTCACATTGTCGAAAAATGATCGATCGTTTTGTGCAACATTTCAGTTTCGCCCGGTCAATAGCGGATCGGTCAACGGTACTCAGCCGTTCTCCGGCGCCGGCGCTTCGGGAACCGCTTCGGAGTTGAGCAGCGCGTCGTCGATCTTGCCCCACGCGCCGTTCCCGGCGCCTGCGCACTTCACGTAGATGCCGACCGTCAGGACGTCGTCCGCCCCGACCGCAATACTTCCGATCGTCGCCGTATGCCATTCGTTGTAATAGGTGATCTCAAGCGGCGCCGTCTTTACGATCTCGCCGCCGATCTTTGCATAGGCGTAGATCTCGGTCTCGCCGCCGTCTCCGCCCATGATGGAGATCGTGAACTTATAACTGCCCGCAGGAAGATCGGCGGGCGTCTGCTCAAGCGTGAACTCAACGCTGTCCGTACCGGAACTCCAGAAATGCATATGCCTGTTTCCCGTCAGAGAATCGGTCGCCTTATCTTCCACGTAGAGTTCGTTTGCCTTTTTCAGATCAGTCAGGACCCAACCGGTCAGATCGCCCGTTTCAAAAGAATAGTTTTCAAGGAAATTGAATTCGACCATTGAAACGTTAAGGACCGCTTCCCTGCCGTCCGCTGCGCCCGTATAGGAATACTTCGCGGCGCCGGACTCCTTCATTTTTCTGACGTCGTCCTCCGTGACGTTCCAGACGACGTCCACTTCCTGTTTGCTGTCGTCGGTCATGACGGCGTTCACCTTTGACGGCAGGATGATCTCGCCGTTCAGATCGAAGACGAGATTGGTATCCTCGATCGCGTCGACGCGCGCGGGCACCTCATTGCCGTAACGGACGAGATTGAACACGCGCAGCGACTCGAGCGCTTTGCCGTGTTCGTCAAAGAACGCCTGATTGTCCACGGCGGAGCCGCCGTAATACTTGCCCGCGTCCTTCGGGTCGTACTCGGAAGCGTAACTGCTCGCCCAGCCCGAGCCGAACTCCTCCCATTTCCGGCTGTTCTCTTCCCAGGACGTATTGCCGACGGTGATCCAGGCGCCCTCCCAGTAGACGACGCCGATACCGTTCTTCGCCTTATGTACAACGGTGTCCACGACGTTGCGGAAGCAGTTCGCCTGCCCCTGCACCGTGAAGGGGTAATCCTTGGTGATGCCGCTGCTGCCGGAGATCGTGTTTCCAGAGAAATCGGTATCCTTGTCGGTGAAGGCATAGGAGGTCTCCATGACCATCGTTTTCTTGCCGTAGGTGTCTGCGACGTTCGTCAAGACCTGTCCGAGGTTGTCGAGCGTGCCGTGCCAGAACGGATAATATGAGGAGGCGAACACGTCGTAATCAATGTCGTAATACTTCAGTTTGCTTGCGTAGTCGGCGTAATTCGTGACCTTTTCGGGGTTGGCGAAATGCACGGCGACCAGAGCGTCGGGAAGCGTTTCTCTTACCGCTTTGCTGCCCGCGGCGAAAATGTCCGCCATATTGAACCAGGTCTTTTCACCGCAGATCGAACCGTTCGTTTCGTTGCCGATCTGCACCATCGCGACGTCGGCGCCCGCGTTCTTTAGCTTTTTCAGGCAGTCGGCGGTATATTCGTACACCGCCTGTGCCTTCGCTGCGATATCCATATTCTTCCACGCCTTCGGGACCATCTGCTTGGCGGGGTCCGCCCAGAAATCGGAATAGTGGAAATCGGCGATCGTCTTCATTCCGACGGCGGCGGCGCGCCGTCCGATCGTCACCGCGGCCTCGATATCGCAGTTTCCGCCGCCGTAGCCCTTTCCTTCCGCGGTAAAAGGATCGTTCCAGATCCGTACGCGGATATGCGTCACGCCGTTTTCCGCGAGGATCTCAAAGAGATCGCGCTCTTTACCCTCGAAATCATAGTATTTCACCCCGCTTTTTTCCTCGGAAAGAACGGAAGAAATATCCATGCCGAGAATAAAGTCGTCCGGCAGGTCCTCGACCTTTTTGACGTACAGACTGCTGCCCTTGATCTTTTCCTTCGGGACAAGACTCTGCGGTCCCGCGGGCGTCTGATCCTCGTTTGACGTCTTCGTTTCGCCGGTCGGCTTCTCAACGGTCCCGGCGCAGGCGGTCAAAAGCA
Organism: Clostridia bacterium; assembly: GCA_017454525.1. GTDB lineage: Bacteria > Bacillota > Clostridia > Oscillospirales > CAG-272 > UBA11512. The sequence goes on along the minus strand of JAFTCT010000091.1, from coordinate 20,125 downwards.
TGACAAACGCCAGAACGGTCGTCAGGATGTGCATAAATTTTCTGATTTTCATAATGATCCTCCGTAACTCTTCTATATTTTTATGAGTTCGTCAACGACATCGAAGGCATGGGAATCCACCGACCCCTCGCCTCCCGTATGGACGGATTTTGCGCCGAAAAACAGGTAATGATCCTCGTTTGCGTAGGTCACGTAATCCTTGAGGATCCCTTCCCCCGTCTCCGCGTCATACACCTTCATCCCGTCATAGCCGCGGTAAAACCTTGCCGCAAGAGCGGCGTCGGTGATCTTCAGAAACGATTCGCGGTATTTTTCCGCCTCGGACGCCGTCACGATATAAACGTCGGCGTTCTCAAGCAGAGTCGAATCGAACACCGCGTAGCCGAACACGTGCGCGCGGATCATTCTGATGCCGTCCGGTTTATGCTCTTCCAGTTTTACGGAGAGAGCGGTCTCGTCCATAGACTGAACGTCTGCGAACAGAACGATCTTCTTCTCCTTTGACGTGTCGGTCGCAAAACCGAACAGCCAGCCGACGACGATGCTTGAAAACAGAATAAACACGACGTAAAGCGGGATCTGTGAAAGAATCTTCTTAACGATCCTCATTGCCCGTCACCTCCGCTTTGCCACGCAACGACGTATCGGTCGACCGTGTAGAACACGCCCGACGCCGGCAGTTCGTCCAGCGCTTTCCGCCGTCCTCTCTCCAGGAGCAGTCCGACCGCCTCCCCGCCGCACCGGCAGGCAACGCGGTACACTTCGATGCTGTGCGGCACGTGCGCGCAGTTTCCGGATATCCGCGGAAGGTCGTCAAAAGGCAGCGCCTCACGCTCCCCCGCGTTCATGCGGCGCACGTGTCCGATCAGTCTGCGAATCGGCAGTACAGCGTTGACCCACACCGCGAGCGCCGCGCATCCGCCGACGGCGTTGACGGCGATCGCGGCGGTCTCGTTTCTCTTTTCATTCGCGGTATTCACCGTCAGAAGGAAGAAGAGCCAGCCGGCAACGGTCAGAACCGCCAGAGCGCACATTACCGTTAACGCGATCCTGTACTTTTTCTCGAGGCGCGCAAGCAGCGCGTCTCCGTATAATTCAACAGTTTTCATATATGTATCATATCATTTTTTGTTCGGAAAGTCAATAAAAAAGTTTGAGGCACTTGACAACCGGATAAGAAAAGTGTAAAATCAAAGTGGTTTTTTTAAGCACAAAACAAAAAGGAGCGATTGATATGAAGAAATGCATCGCAATCATTCTGGCAGCCGTACTTCTTCTGTCGGCGCTATGCGCCTGCGCGTCCGACACGGTTCCGACGCAGTCCGCGCAAACGGGAACGGAAGAGACCGCGACCAACGATGAAACGGCGGCGTTGCCCACGCCCACGCCGGAACCGGCGGGCGAGCTGACGGTGAAATACGCCGGCGACGGCACGCCGGTCAGAACGACGGACAACTACCGCGTTTTCTATGAGATCTTCGTCGGTTCATTCTCCGACTCGAACGGCGACGGGATCGGCGATCTGCGCGGGATCATCAACCGCATGGACTACCTCAACGACGGCGATCCGACGTCCGGGAAAAGTCTGGGCATCGAGGGCATCTGGCTCACGCCGATCTTTTCCTCCCCTTCCTATCACAAATACGACGTCACCAACTACTACAGCGTCGACAGTTCTTTCGGGACGACGGAAGACCTGAAGGAGCTCGTCGACCTCTGCCACACGCGCGGCGTGAAGGTCATACTCGACCTTCCGATCAATCACACGGGCAGTCTGAACAAGTGGTACGGAGAATTCGTCAGAGCGCACCGCGAGGGCGACGTCGACAATCCCGCCTACGAGCGTTATTCCTACTATTCGGCGCCCGACAAGGCGCCCGCCGGAAGGACCTTTTCGCAGATCACCGGTACGTCCGACTACGTTGAATGCAATTTTGCAGGCAATATGCCGGAACTTAATTTCGACAGCGAAGAAGTCTATACGCTCGTGTACGACGTGGCGAAATACTATCTCGATATGGGCGTCGACGGCTTCCGCTTTGACGCCGCAAAATACGTCTACTTCGGCGATAACGCAAAAAGCGCCGCCTTCTGGGAACGGTACATTTCAGACCTGAAAAAGATAAACGAAGACCTCTATACGGTCGCCGAGGTATGGGACGGCGACGGCATTACCGACAGATACTTCCCCTATCTCAACTGCTTCAACTTCACGACCGCCGGCACGAGCGGACTGATCGCCGAGAGCGCGAAGGAAGGAAACGTCAACGTATTCACGAAATACGTGCAGTCCTACATTACAAAGATCACTTCCCTGCGGGAGGACGCGATGTACGTGCCCTTCATCGCCAACCACGATACAGACCGCGCGGCGGGATATCTGCCGGGACTCAACGGCAGGGCGCAAATGGCGGCGAACCTCTATATCCTCTGCCCCGGCTCTCCCTTCATCTATTACGGTGAAGAGATCGGACTGCGCGGATCGCGCGGCGGCGCGCCGACCGACGCCGACAGACGCCTCGCGATGATCTGGGGCGACGGCGACACGATCAAGGATCCGGAGGGGAGCATCTACAACAAAGCCAATAAGAACGCCGACCCGGTAGCCGAGCAGATCGCGGACGAGACCAGTTTGTACACCTATTACAAGACCCTCATCGCCATCCGCCAGGCGCATCCGGAGATCGCCCGCGGCAAGTACACGGCGCTCTCCCTGCCGAAGAAGACCGGCGCGTTCCTCTCGACCTATAACGGAAGCACCGTTTGCGTCATCCACAACACGTCTACGGACGCCGTCACGATCGACATGAAAAGCGTGACCGACGTCGCCTTCACGAAAATATCCGCCGAGATCGGGATCGGCGACTTTGAAACCGTTACGTCCTTTGACGGAACAACGCTCGTCATCCCCCCGCAGACCAGCGTAATCCTTAGATAATCAAAAGAGGTGAACAGAATGAAACGCAGATCCATAACCGCTTCGGCGCTGATCCTCACCGCCGTTTTCGTACTGACTTCCCTTGCCGGCTGCAGTACCGCGACCGCCGACCCGACGGGATCCCCGACGCCGGCTCAGAGCGCTTCTGAAAGCGCCGCGGGAAAGACCGCCGTCCCAACGCCCTCGCCGATCGTCGTCACAACGACCGAGGGCATAACGACGGTAACGCCGGTATCTCCTTCCCGTACGACGGCCGGAACGTCGTCGCCCGAAACAGAGACGCCCGAACCTTCTCCGTCTCCCACGCCGACGCCGTCGTATACCGTCACGCCGACGCCCGTTGAGCCGCCCGTCACTTCTTATTCCGCTCCGGAAACGCTTTTGAAGATGAAGGATACGGAACTGTCGCGTCTTGCGGCGGCGGAGGGCATGGTGCTGCTTGAAAACAAAAACGGCGCGCTCCCCCTGGAGCGCGGCGCGACCGTTGCGCTCTTCGGAGAAGCGCAGATCAACTTCATCAAGGGTGGCACCGGATCCGGAGACGTCAACGCTCTGTACAATATCAATCTGCTCGAGGGGATGAAGAACAAGGAGTCGGAAGGCAAGATCGTTCTGAACGAGGAACTTGCCGCGGCGTATACCAAAAACGCTTCGCTGATCCCCAATGAAGAAATGACGAAGAGAGTCGCCGCGGAAAGCAAAAACGCGATCGTCGTCATCTCGCGGATATCCGGTGAAAACGATGACCTCACTCCCGACAAATTCACGCTCAGCAGCGCGGAGAACAAGCTTCTGCGCACCGTCTGCTCCGCCGGATTCGAGCACGTTACGGTCGTTCTCAACATCGGCGCGGTCATGAGTACCTCCTTTATGGATCAGTACGATATCGACGCGCTGCTCATCGCCTGGCAGCCCGGACTGGAGGGCGGAAACGCAACGGCGGACGTGCTGTGCGGCGACGTGAACCCCTCGGGAAAACTCGCGGATACGATCGCGCAGAAGTATTACGATTATCCTTCCTCCAAGAATTTCAACGGCAGCGAATACGCGATCTATACCGAGGATATCTTCGTAGGCTACCGCTACTTCGAGACCTTTGACCCGGAAGAAACGAAGGTCGCCTATACCTTCGGCTACGGTCTTTCGTACACCTCCTTTGAACTCTCGAAGCCTGCCGTCCGTGACGACGGCGTAAATATCGAAGTGAAGGTCACCGTCACCAATACCGGCTCGCGCGCGGGCAAAGAGGTCGTGCAGGTCTACTACGCGCCGCCCGCCGGCAGACTCGGCGCCGTCGGCAGGGCGCTCGGCGGCTTTGCCAAGACCTCGCTTCTTGAGCCGGGCGCTTCCGAAACGCTGACCGTCACTTTCTCAGCGGCGGATATGGCGACCTACGACGATACCGGCGTCATCGCAAAATACGCCTACGTTCTCGAAAAAGGCGATTACGGCATATACGCCGGCAATTCACTGCACGACGCCAAGGCGCGCGGCGTTTGCTACATCCACAGAGAAACGGACGACCGCGTCGTTCTGCAGCTTGACGGAAAGATCGCGCCCACAACTCTGTCGGAGCGTCTGCGCGCCGACGGAACGATGGAAAAACTCGACGATACCGGCTATGCGACCGAACTTCTGCCGGGCGTCACGATCGTTTCCGCCTGCGACTATCTGTCGCAGAAATCGCACGCGCATTTCATCACCGCGTCGGGCGGAAGCGTTTACGGCGTACAAATGACCTCATCAAAGGAACTCGTTTTCCGCTTTGCCGCGCCTGAGGAACAGGACTATACGCTGACGCTCACGTACGGCAGAGGCGGTTCCGAGGCCTATGAGAACGGTCTGATCCTGACAGTCAACGGAAAGGCGGAGAATCTTCCCGCCAATCCCTCGGGCGGCGCGCTGCACCCCTCGGAGGGCAACAAGGTCACGGTTCATTTCAAGAAAGGCGCAAACGATCTGAAGATCGCGACCGCGAAGAATCTTTCCGGCTATATCTTTCTCATTTCCCTCACCTTCGACGACGGAAGCGGCGCCCCCGTTACCGATCTTTCGGTAAGGACGCCGCAGAGCACCTCGATCGCTTCCGGCGAAAAATTCGATTTCAAGGAAGTTTACGACGATCCCTCAAAACTGGAGGCGTTTGTCGATTCTCTGACGCCGGCGGAGATGATCTCGCTGCTCTGTCAGCACAGCGCGAACGTCGGCAAGGGCGACGGCGCCCTCGCGGATCTCTCCTCGCGCGGCGTTCCTCCCGTCGATACGTCCGACGGACCGGCGGGACTGGACCTCGCGGTAAAGCAGGTCGCGTGGCCGATCGAGACCTCGCTTGCCTGCACCTTCGACACCTCCCTCCTGTACGCCGTCGGCAGAGCGGTCGGCAGCGAATGCTATGAAGCGGGCGTCGACGTCTGGCTCGCGCCCGGCATCAACATCCACAGGGATCCGCTGGGCGGCAGAAACTTCGAATACTTCTCCGAGGATCCGCTGCTCACCGGCAAGATCGCGTCCGCGCTCACGCAGGGCGTTCAGCACGACGGATACGCCGGCGTGATGATCAAACACCTTTACGCAAACAGCAGAGAGGCGGGTCGCGTGAACGGAAACAGTTCGATCAGCGAACGCGCCGCGCGCATGATCTACCTCAAAGCGTTTGAGATCTGCGTCAAGGAAGCGTCTCCTTTGTCGTTCATGACCACGTACAATCTTACAAACGGCAAGTACAACTCCGAAAACGAAGCGCTGCTCGACGGCGTTTTCCGCGAAGAATGGGGCTTCAAGGGCTTCTTCTGCACCGACTGGGGCTGCGACGCCGAGCAGGCGCGCGAGATCGCCGCGGGCAACGACGCGAAGATGATGCACGAGAGCCGCGACTCCTGCCTGTCCGCCTACAAATGCGGTCTGCTTCCCCTTGAAAAACTGAAAGCTTCCGCAGCGCGCATTCTCGACGCCGCGCGCAGAAGCGGCTCCTACGAGCGGTTATTGCATCCGGTGATCCCCGTTCACGATATCAACGGTTACACGCGCGTCAAGGCGGCGAAACTGGCGACGCGCTCCCCGGGCGTCAACTTTGAGGAGTGCAAGGACGAGGACGGCGGCATCAATCCCAACTATCTGCAGGACGGGAAAAACGTCACCTACAATCTGAACGTTCTGAAAGCGGGCAGTTACGGGATGTCCTTCCGCGTCGCGTCGGATAACAATAATCCGACATTCCGCGTCTTCCTTGACGGAAAGGCGGTCGGAACGGTGCGTCTGAACGGCACGACCGGCGGATGGCAGAACTGGACGACCGTCGACGTCGACTGGCAGATCGATCTGCCGGAGGGCGAGCACGTACTGAAATTCCTCTTTTCGACAGCGATCAATATCAACTGGTTCGAATTCAAGGAATGATCCTGTCCGTCAAAAGGGGGTGTTTCATTTGGCGTATTTGCGCCAAATGAAACACCCCCGTCGACGTTTTGCTCCTCGGCTCACGCCTCGGTTTTGTCATATTGTTACACAATAATCGTTCGCCTGTCCGGACAAAACCGCAAAAGTCGCGCAAAACGGACGGGATCCCGACCATCCGTTTTGCGGGGGCTGCTCATTTGCAGGCAAATGAAACAGCCACTTTTGTATGCTTTTCGGAAGCGTCGATCGCCCGGTCACTCTTATGCAGTTGATATACGTATGGAAGCCGATCCGACATTGTTCCACGTGGAACAACATATTTCAACAAGAAACTACACACCGACGAAACGAAACGTTGTGTGACTGCCGTCAAGAACTTTACCGGCGAACACACGGCGGTATTTATCGCGGTCAATCGCAGCGATCTACCGTTTTCGCCAATGGTCCACGTGGAACAACAAGTTTACCGCGGACAACGTCCAAGAAAAAACGCGCCGCGCGCCGAAATATAGCGTAAAACGCTAAAAATCTCAGCGGAACAGTTGACAAATCTTCCTTTTATTGTTATAATAGATACGTATCACTATGCAGACGCCAAAGGGGTATACTATGGGAAAAGTTCTCGCATTTGCGAATCAGAAAGGCGGCATCGGCAAAACGACGAGCGCCGTGAATATCGCCGCGGCGATCGCCGCGCGCGGCAAAAAGGTGCTCGCGATCGACTGCGACCCGCAGGGCAACCTGACGAGCAGTTTCGGTATCAACAAGAAATCTCTGCGCACAACGACCTATGAACTGCTTCTCGGCAGCGCGAAACCCGCCGACGCCGTGACCGCCACGCCGTTCAAGAACGTTTCGGTGATTCCGTCGAACATCTCGCTTGCCGGCGCCGAGGTCGAGCTTGTCGCCTTTGACGACCGCGCGACGCGCTTAAAGAAGATCACAGATGAATTGAAACCGTCGTACGACTATATCATTCTCGACAGCCCGCCCTCGCTCGGGATCCTGACGATCGACGCGCTGACCGCCGCAGACGGCGTCATTATCCCGATGCAGTGCGAATACTTCGCGCTTGAGGGCATTTCGCAGATGATGCTCTCGATCCGGCGCATTAAGGAGCTGTACAACCGCGACCTACAGATCACGGGCATCCTTTTGACGATGTTCAATCCGCGTCTGAACCTCACCTATGACGTGCTGCGTGAGCTGAAAAAGGCGTACGCGGACAAGATCTTAAGCGAAACGATCCCGCGCAGCGTCCGTCTCAGCGAGGCGCCGAGCCACGGAATGCCGATCTGTTACTACGATAAGAACGGCAAGGGCGCCGAGGCGTACGAGCGCGCCGCAAAAGAAATCATGAAGAGGATCTGAAGGATCCGGAAAGGTACGATATGGCAAAGAGCAAATTCGGTTTAGGCAAGGGACTCGACGCGATCTTCCTTGACAACACAGCCCCCGAGTCGGGCACGGCGCCGATGCTGCGCGTTTCGGACATGAAGCCGCGCAAAGATCAGCCGAGAAAGAACTTTTCTCTTGAAAGTCTGCAGCAGCTCGCCGACTCGATCAAGGATCACGGGCTCATTCAGCCGATCGTCGTCAGAGAAACGCTCGGCGGCAATTATGAGATCATCGCGGGCGAGCGTCGCTGGCGCGCCGCGCAGATGCTCGGTATGAGCGAGGTGCCCGCCGTGATCATGCAGGCGGACGACCGCCGCGCGGCGGAACTGTCGATCATCGAGAACGTGCAGCGCGAGGATCTCGATCCCATTGAGGAGGCGTCGGCTTACAAGAAGCTGCGCGACGATTTCGGTCTGACGCAGGACAAGGTCGCCGACGCGGTAGGGAAGAGCAGGAGCGCCGTCGCCAACATCCTGCGGCTGCTCGATCTTCCCGAGGAAGTGCAGAGGATGGTCGCCTCGGGCACGATCTCCGAGGGACACGCCAAGGTCCTGCTCGGCTGCAACTACGAGGAGGACCTGATCAAAGCCGCCCGCACCGTCGCCGATAAGCAGCTGACCGTCCGCGCGACCGAAACGCTCGTGCGGCAGTTGAACCTCCTGGCGGAAGCCGAGGAGCGCACAGACGAGCCGCTGACCGTCACCGGCGTGCGCGTCAACTATACGAAGGTCCTCGAAACCAAGGCGTCCAAACTCCTGGGGCGCAAGGTCGCGATCAGCGGAAGAGGGAAGACCAAGCGCCTGGAACTCTTCTACGAGGACAAAGAGGATCTCGAAACCATTCTCAAGACGCTCTGCGGAAACGCGATCTTCGAGGATGAAGTAGAATAATACATTTTGTAATCTAATCCAACAAGAGGTAATTCCATGATAGACATCAAACGCATTAAAGAGCAGCCCGATGAAGTGATCCGGCTGCTTGCAAACAAAGGCAAAGACGCAAAAGCGGAGATCGCGCGCATCCTCGAACTGGACGCCGCGAGAAGGGAACTGATCGGCAGAAGCGAGAAGATGAAAGCCGAGCAGAACCGCGAGAGCAAACTGATCCCGCAGTACAAAAAGGAAGGGAAGGACGTCGCGCCGATCTTCGCGCGTCTGAAGGAGATCGCCGACGCCGTCAAGAAGGACGAGGCGGAACTGAAATCGGTCGAAGCGGAGTACGGCGAACTCATGCTGTCACTGCCCAACCTCCCCGACCCCGATCTTCTGCCGGGCGGCAAGGAAAACAACGTGCCGCTGCGCTACTTCGGCGAACCGCATCACTTCGATTTCGAGCCGAAGAACCACGTCGATCTCTGCACCGACCTGGGACTCATCGACTACGAGCGCGGCGCGAAGCTCTCGGGCGCCGGCTTCTGGATCTACAAGGGTATGGGCTCCAAACTCGAATGGGCGCTGCTCAACTACTTCATGGACACCCACTGGGGAGACGGCTATGAATTCATCATGGTCCCGCACATGCTCGGCTATGAGTGCGGTCTGACCGCCGGACAGTTCCCGAAGTTCAAGGACGAGGTCTACTGGCTCGAGACCGCCGAGGACGAGCGCCGCCGCTTCATGCTCCCCACCGCCGAATCGGCGCTGGTCTCCTTCCACCGCGGAGAGATCCTGCGGGAGGAGGAACTTCCGAAGAAGTATTTCTCCTACACGCCCTGCTTCCGCAGGGAAGCGGGCGCCTACCGCGCCGACGAGCGCGGCATGGTGCGCGGGCATCAGTTCAACAAGGTCGAAATGGTGCAGTACACCCTACCCGAAAAGTCCGACGAGGCGTTTGAGGAACTGGTGACCAAAGCCGAAAACCTCGTCAAGGGACTGGGCTTTCACTTCCGCACCGTCAAACTGGCGGCGGGCGACTGCTCGGCGTCGATGGCGCGCACCTACGATATCGAGATCCAGATCCCCTCGATGAACGGCTACAAGGAGGTCTCCTCCGTCTCCAACGCCCGCGATTATCAGGCGCGGCGCGGCATGATGCGCGTCAAGCGCGCCGACGGACGCATCGAATACCTGCACACCCTCAACGGCTCGGGTCTTGCCACAAGCCGCGTCCTGCCGGCGCTCGTCGAGCAGAATCAGCGCGCGGACGGCTCTGTGGTCGTGCCGGAGGCGCTGCGCAAGTACGTCGGCGTCGACGTCATCAAAAAGAACTGACCGTATGAACTGGTTTCTGAATTTCAGTCCCGGTTCGGTCGACGTCATTCTCGTCGGGCTGTGGATCGGCGCGGTCATCGCCTGCGGCGCGATCATCTACGACCGCCGCAAACTCGGCAATTTCATCCGCGCCCTCATCGCGGCGGGCGCGCTCGATGCGGAGCACGCCGTCGCCTTAAAGGATCTCGGCTATGAGAAGAGCGGCGCCGTGCGGCGGGCGCTGCGCGGGAACGGCGTGTTCGCCGGAACGGTCTTCGAGAAGGACGACGCGCCCGTGTTCGACCGCGAGGATCACGCGCTCCCCGTTTACAGGGAGAGCTTCGACCCCGAAAAAGCGCGCTTCTATATCCCCGCGGCGCTCAAATACCGCGCGGAGGTGCGCTTTGAAAAAAAGGGTACGCACGTCATGGCGCTGGTCGTCGGCGCGCTCCTTTTCGCCGTCGTCATTTTCCTTATCCTGCTCTTCAAGGATAAGATCATCGCGACCGTAAAGGACTGGTTCACGCTGATGAGCGCCTGATCCTCCGGCGCGCCGATCGCGCCGTACGGACCGTACGCCTTCAAAAACCGGGTGCGCGCCCGCGCATCCGCCGCAACCATGCGATTTTTCACGGTAAAGGGGCATTATACCTATGAAAAACAAAAAAGATATCCGCGGCGCGTCGCCGAACGTCGTGAAGATCCTGCTCATCTCCTTTGCGGTTCTGGCGGTTCTTCTGGCGGCGGCTGTGCTTGCGTTCTACCTTGCGGGCTTCCGCAGACTGACGGTCACCTACCTTTCCTCCGCCGACGGCAGCGAGCAGACGATCTCCTTTACGGGCTTCGTCGACCGCGACGGCAGTCTCAAGTCGGGAAAGCTCTTCTACGAAACGGGCAGCGCCGAGGTCGGAACAGACGAAAACGGCACGACCGTTCTCACCTTTTCCAACGGCGACGTTTATGAGGGCGAAATGGACGGTCTGCAGCGCCAGGGGCGGGGAATCATGACCTATAAGACCGGCGAACGCTACGAGGGATCCTTTGAGAACGACCGCTTCCACGGCAGCGGCCGCTACACCTACGCGAACGGCGACTTCTACGAGGGACAGTTCCGCGGCGGCAGGAAGAGCGGCAGGGGCAAATACGTCTGGTCCGCCGCAAACGGCGGCGCCGTGTACGAGGGAATGTTCGAAGGCGATCTGCGCAGCGGCTACGGCGTCTACACCGAGCCGAGCGGCGCCTATTACAAGGGCAATTATCAGAACGACCTGAGAAACGACGAAAGCGCCGAAGCGGCGATCGCCGTCACCGGCGGCTTCGACCGCTATTTCGGCGGCTACAAAAACGACAAGCGCGCCGGCTGGGGCGTTTACTTCTACGCGAACGGCGACGTCTACGTCGGCAATTTCGAAAACAACAATCTCAACGGCGCCGGCACCATCTACTGCGTCGACGGCACCTCTTACACCGGCGTATTCGAGCAGGGAAACATCAAGCTCGAAAACGTCACCGAGATCCCCCGCGAGGAAGCGGCGGCAAAGCTCGCCGAACTGAACGGACAGTACCGGTGACTCTTTTCCGGGCTCCGCGTCCCGCCGCGGTCCCGGCGCAGAAAGTTTTTAAGGGGCGGGGAAGCGTTTTTCAAAAGGTTTCCCGGCGGGCGTCCCCAACGGAGGTAAGCGTATATGAGCACCGTTCTCGCCGTTGACGGCAACAGCATCATCAACAGAGCGTTTTTCGGCGCGGGGCGGCCGCTGACGAACGGCGGCGGTCAGCGCACCGAGGCGATCTACGGCACGGTCAATATGATCCTCTCCGCCATCGACCGTGTGTCGCCTTCGAGCGTCGTCGTTGCCTTCGATCTGCCGGAGCCGACCTTCCGTCACAGGATGTACGACCTGTACAAGAGCAACCGCCACGGGATGCCCGACGATCTGGCGTCCCAGCTTCAGCCGACGCAGGATCTGCTTGCCGAAATGGGCTTCGGCGTGCTGACGCTGGCGGGCTACGAGGCGGACGACATTCTGGGCACCGTCGCGCGCAAAGCCGAGGGGGAAGGGAAGCGCTGCGTGATCTTCACGGGCGACCGCGACAGTCTGCAGCTCATTTCCGACAGGACCTCGGTACTGCTCGCCGGCAAGGAAACGCTGCTCTTCGACCGCGCGGCGTTCAGGGAAAAGTACGGCGTCGACCCCGAACAGTACGTCGACGCGAAGGCGCTGATGGGCGACGCCTCCGACTGCATCCCGGGCGTGCCGGGCGTGGGCGAGAAGACCGCCCTGCCGCTGATCGCAAAATTCGGCTCTCTTGACGGCGTTTACGGGCATCTCGACGATCCCTTCATCAAAGCGGGTCTGCGCGCCAGGCTCGAAGCGGGCAGAGAGAGCGCGCTTCTTTCAAGAACGCTGGCGGCGATCGACGTGAACGTTCCGCTGACCTTTGACTTTGCGCCGGTCACGCCCGGACCGGGTCTGCGCGAAATGCTCGCGGGTCTGGGCTTCGCCTCGATCCTCTCGCGCCTCTCTTTCGACGCGCCGGAAAAGCGCGCGCCGGAGGAACAACAGACGCTTTCAAAAACCGTTTACACCGCCGTTGAGCGCCCGGAAGACGCGCTTCCCGCGTCGGGCAAGCCGACCGCCGTCGCCTTTGACGGCGACGATCTGCTGCTCTCCTCCGAAAGAGGCGACTTTCGCCTTTCCTCTCCAGGACTACCGGCGTTGAAAGCCGTGTTTAACGGTACGGCACCGATCGTCGTCTGCGACGCGAAGGCGCTGTACGCGCGCCTTTCGGCTTCGGGCGTCCCCCCGTTCGAGGCGTCGGGCGACCCCTCGCTTGCCGCCTACGTCCTCTCCTCGACCGACGGCGACTACTCCTTCGCCGGTCTCTGCCTGCGGCATCTCGGCGTTGCCGCCGACGCGCCCGACGCGCGTCTGACGCTCCTACTGGAAGAAAAACTGACCGCGCGGCTTGAAAAAGAGGGCGCTCTGTCTCTCTACCGCGATATCGAACTGCCGCTCTGCCGCGTGCTCTTCGACTGCGAAACCGCCGGCGTGCTCATCGACCGCGCGGGGATCGCGCGCTACGGCGATAAGCTCCTTGCCGAAATGAAGGAGGCGGAGGAAGCCGTTTACGCCCTTTCGGGCAGGGTCTTCAACGTCAATTCGCCCAAACAGCTCGGGCAGGTCCTCTTTGAGGAAATGGGGCTGGTCGTCCCCGGCATGAAGAAGACGCAGAACGGTTACAGCACCTCCGCGGACGTCCTTGAAAAACTGCGCTATGAGCCGGTCGTCGCGGCGGTCCTGCAGTACCGGCGGCTCGCCAAGCTCCGCTCGACCTATACCGAAGGGCTTTTAAAGGTCGTCGCCGACGACGGCAGGGTGCACACCCGCTTCACGCAGACCGTCACCGCGACCGGACGCCTCTCCTCGGTCGAGCCCAATCTGCAGAACATCCCCGTGCGCACGCCCCAGGGCAGGGAACTGCGCCGCTATTTCATCGCCCCCGAGGGGCGGGTGCTGGTCGACGCCGACTATTCGCAGATCGAATTGCGCCTGCTCGCCTGCCTTTCAAAGGACAGAGCGATGACCGACGCCTTCCTTCACGGCGTCGATATCCACACCGTGACCGCCTCCCAGGTCTTCGGCGTGCCGGAGGAACTGGTCACAAGCGACCTGCGCAAGCGCGCAAAAGCCGTCAATTTCGGCATCGTTTACGGCATTTCCGCCTTTTCGCTCTCGCAGGACGTCGGGGTAACGGTCCGCGAAGCCGACCGCTATATCAAGAACTATTTCGCCACCTATCCCGGCATCGAGCGCTTCCTTGCCGAAACGGTGGAGAAGGCGAAGGCGCAGGGTTGGGTCTCCACCCTCTTCGGGCGGCGGCGCTATATCCCGGAACTGACCTCCGGCAAAGCGGCGGTCAGAAAATTCGGCGAGCGCGTCGCGATGAACAGCCCCCTTCAGGGCACCGCCGCGGACGTGATCAAGATCGCGATGATCCGGGTAAGCCACGCGCTGAAAAGGGAAGTCCCCGACGCCCGCCTCATCCTTCAGGTGCACGACGAGCTCATCGTCGAATGCGCCGAAAAGGACGCCGCGTCCGTTTCCGACCTCCTCCGCCGCGAGATGGAGGGCGCCGTGAACCTCGCCGTCCCCCTCACGGTCGAGCTCAACACCGGCAAGACCTGGTACGACTGCAAATAACCGCCGCGCAAATCCCGATCGACGAAAGGAGTACTGTATGGAACGCGTCAGCAAGATCAATTACTATCTCGATATCGCCCAGACGGTCGCCGAGCGCGGGACCTGTCTTCGCCGCTGCTTCGGGGCGATCATCGTCAAGAACGACTCGATCATCTCCACCGGCTACAACGGCGCGCCGCGCGGCAGAAAGAACTGCTCCGACCTCGGCGTCTGCCGCAGGGAGCAGTTGAAGATCCCCCGCGGCGAGCGCTACGAGCTCTGCCGTTCGGTCCACGCCGAGGCGAACGCCATCATCGCCGCCTCGCGGGAGAACATGATCGGCGCCACCCTTTACATGGCGTGCATCGACCCGCGCACCCGCGAGGTCATGCCCGGCACGACCTCCTGCAGTATGTGCAAGAGGCAGATCATCAACGCCGGCATCGTCGAGGTCATCGTCCGCGAGACCGCGGACACCTATTCCCGCTATCCCGTCGAGGGCTGGGTCGAAAACGACGACTCGCTCTCAGACGTCTTCGGGTACTGACCGATGCCCGCCGCCGAAGCGCGCGGGATCCCCGCGCCCGTCACGCTGACAGGAGATCCGGCGACCGTCGACGCGATCGCCGCGCTCGAGGCAGCCTCGTTTTCCACCCCCTGGTCGAAAGACGCCTTCAAGGCGTCCTTCGACAATGAGTTCGTCGAGATCTCCGGCATCTATGAGGACGGGGAACTCGTCGCCTACGCCGTTCTCTTCACGCTGTTCGAGACCAGCGACCTTCAGGATATCGCCGTCAGGGAGGATCTGCGCGGCAAAGAATACGGCAAAGCCCTGCTCTCCGACTGCGTCGCCCGCGCCGCCGCCCGCGGCGCCGACCGCGTCTGTCTCGAGGTGCGCGAGGGCAACGCCCCCGCCCGCGCCCTCTATGAGCATAACGGCTTCCGGCAGTTCGGACGGCGGAAGAACTATTACGCCTATCCGCCGGAGGACGCGCTGCTGTATCAGCGCATCCTGAAGGAATGACGCCGTCAGAGCACCGCCCTTCCTCCCCCGCGATTCGCTTATTTCCGGAGTAAATATGATCATCCTTGCTTTTGAATCTTCCTGCGACGAGACCGCCGCGGCGGTCGTACAAATGGACGAGGCGAAGGGGATCCGCAGGATCCTCTCCTCCGCCGTCGCCTCACAGATCGCGGTGCACGCCCTTTACGGGGGCGTCGTGCCCGAGATCGCCAGCCGCGCGCACGCCGAAGCCATCTCGGGTCTGACCGACCGGGCGATGTCCGACGCCGGCGTTTCCGAAAAAGAGATCGACGCCGTCGCCGTCACCTCCACCCCCGGCCTCATCGGGCCGCTGCTGGTCGGCGTCAACTATGCCAAAGCCCTGGCGTACGCCTGGGACAAGCCCCTTATCGCCGTCAACCACATCAAGGGGCACGTCGCCGCCTGCTATCCCTTCTTTCCCGACCTGAAGCCGCCCTTCACCGCCATGGTCGTTTCCGGGTCCCATTCGTCGCTTCTGGAGGTCTCCTCGTTTACCGACTACCGGGCGCTCGGGCTCACCCGCGACGACGCCGCGGGCGAAGCCTTCGACAAGGTCGCCCGCGTTCTGGGGCTGCCCTATCCCGGCGGCGCCGAAATGGATCGCCTCGCGTCGCTCGGAAACCCCCGCGCGATCGCTCTGCCGTCGGTCGCCGTGCCGGGCGACACCCTCGACTTCTCCTTTTCGGGCATCAAGACCGCCGTCGTCAACTACGCAAACACCCTCCGCATGAAGGGCGAGCCCCTCGTTCCGGAGGACCTCGCCGCCTCCTTCACCCGCGCCGTCACCGACGGCGTCTCCAAGCGCTTAAGGGAAGCTTACGACCGCCGCCCCTTCGACCGCTTCGTGCTGGCGGGCGGCGTCTCCGCCAACAGTCACCTCCGCGCCGCCGTTGCCGCCTTCGGAAAAAAGCGCCGCGTCAAGGTGTATTTTGCGCCCCCCGCGTACTGTACGGACAACGCCGCCATGATCGGCGTTCAGGCGTACTACGAAGCCCTTGCCGGCAATTACGCGGGGCTTGATCTCAACCCCTCGGCGGTGTGCGACATCTGATTTTCCTCTTCGCAAAATGACGAAAACGATCCGCTTTACAACGTTGCGTTTTTTTACAAAAAGAAATGCAAAAAATGCATAAAAAGAGCGGGTCGGCGGGCAATATTCAGTTTCCATAAACTGGAAAAAGAAATCGGGTATTTTTGGAAAACCCGCCTGATCTTCATTGGAAAAGTCACAAAAACCGCGCAAAATCCCCATTCTCCACACCCTGTCCGCACCTTTTTCTGTGGAAAACCCTTTGGATATTGTGGAAAAGGCGTCCGCCGGAATATTCAAAAACGCCTTCATCAAACTGCACAAAAATGAATGGAAGACCTCTCCCCCGCAAAACCGCCGCAAAGCGGCTTTGCGCCGATAAAACGCCTTCCCGCGAAAGAAGGAATGACCTGTGATCAACCGTGACGTTTCCCCCGCGGTCGTGGCGCGTCTCTCGCGCTATTACCGCTTCCTGCGCGCCCTCAAGGAGAAGGGCGTGGAGCGCGTAAGCTCCGCGGAGCTCGCTTCGATGATGGACCTGACCGCCTCGCAGATCCGGCAGGATCTCAACTGCTTCGGCGGCTTCGGTCAGCAGGGCTACGGCTATAACGTCGAATACCTTTTCGGAGAACTGCGCCGTCTGCTCGGCGCCGAAGAGGGCTATACGGCGGTGATCGTCGGCGCGGGCAACCTCGGCGCCGCGCTCGCTCACGCCCAGACCTTTTCACGCCGCGGCGTGACCGTCACCGCCATGTTCGATATCTCCCCGAAGCTTATCGGCACAAGGATCGGCGATCTGGACGTCTATCACGACGACGATTTTGCGGCGTTCTACAAAAAACGTCCCTTCGACATCGCCGTTCTGTGCGTGCCCAAGGATGCCGCCCAGGAATGCGCCGACCGCCTCAGCGCGCTCGGCGTGCCCGCGTTCTGGAACTTCACCGGGATCGAGATCACCGTGCCCGACGGATGCGTCGTCGAGAACGTCCACCTCGGAGATTCGCTTCTGACGCTCTCCTATAAACTGAAAAAGAGAACCTGAAAGGCTCCGCCATGAAAATTGAACTCAACTATCAGACAAGCGTCTTCACCCTGCCGGCGTCGGTTCTGACGAAGCTCGACACGGCGTCGGAGAACGACCTCAAGGTATTGATGTATATCGCCTCGAGCGAGCGCCTGCGCGAGGATTTTGACGCCGCGCGCCTGTCGACCCTGCTCGATCTGCCCGCAAGCGAGATCGACCTTTCGGTCGCCTTCTGGCGGGGCGCGGGCGTCCTCAGGACGGGTAAAAGCAAAAAAGCAAGGGAGGAGGCGCGTCCCTCCGTGCAGGAAAAGCCCGAAAACGCCCCTCTGCCGGTCGCGGCGCACGAAAAACTCCCCGATTATTCGGGCGAGGAACTCGAAACGATGATGGCTGCGCGCGCGGGTCTGTCCGGGCTTCTGACCGAATGTCAGAAGATCCTGCATATCGACAACCTCTCGCCCACCGAGAGCAAGAAGCTCGTCGCCCTGTCGGATTACCTCCACCTGTCCGACGACTACATCATGCTGCTGTGCCAGTATTGCTTCGAAAAGGGCAATCCGCGGGTCAGCTACGTCGCGTCAACGGCGGAGCGCATGGTCAACACGAACAGCGTCACGACCTTCGAGGCGCTGGAGCAGTTCATCAACGAGGAAGCGCGCCGGCACGATTTCGAAGCGCGGATGCGCGTTCTTCTCGGGCTCGGTCAGGCGAAACTGTCGGCGAAGCAGAAGAAATTTTTCGAGAACTGGCAGAAGATGTCTCTCCCCTTTGAGGTGATCTCCTTCGCCTACGAGCAGTCGGTGGACGCGACGACCCTGCTGTCGCTGCCGCATCTCAACAAAATTCTCGAGAACTATCATAAGGAAGGCGTGCGCTCCGTAAAGGACGCCGAGCGCGTGACCGAAAAGCACCGGGAGGAACAGAAGAAGACCTTTATCGCCTCAAGAGACAAAGGGAAGGGCGACAAGGCCGATTTCAAGAGCTTTGAAGCCGACGAATTCTTCAATCTGACCCAGAAAAAGAAGTCCGGCGGATCGTAAGCCGTAAGAAAGGACAAGTCATGAGTTACAGCCCGGAAGTATATGCAAAGATCGGCGAGATCTATAACCGGCGCAGGCGGGACGCCATCGAGGGGCTCGACGCCCGCATCGAAGAGGCAAACGAAAAGATCCCCGGTATGCGTCAGATCGAGCGCGTCCTCTCCGCCACCGGCCTGCGCGCCATGGAAGCGATCAGGGCGGGCGAAGGGATCGACGCCGTCCGCGAGGAGAACGACCGTCTGGTCGCGCGCCGGGAGGAGCTGCTCATCAGCCACGGCTACCCCGCCGACTGGTGCGACCCGCGCTACGTCTGCCCGCTCTGCCAGGATACCGGCTTCGTTGACGGGAAATACTGCGCCTGTATGAAGGACGCGCTCTACCGCGCCCAGGCAGAGCTCTCCGGTTTGGGAAAACTGCTCGGCGCGCAGACCTTCGACAATTTCGACCTGAACTACTACGAACAAAGAGAGGAAGCGGCAAGCGTCCTGTCGCGCTGCCGGGATTTTGCCGAAAACGGCTGCGCCCGCGGCGAAAATCTGCTGCTGATCGGCGGCACGGGGCTGGGCAAGACCCATCTTTCGACGGCGATCGCCGACTGCGCGATGCGAAACGGGCGAAGCGTGATCTACGAGAGCGCCCCCTCGGTCGTTGAGAACTTCCGCCGGGAGCAGTACCGGAGTTTTTCCGACAAAACGCCCGTGACGACCGAAAAATACTTTGACGCCGATCTTCTGATCCTCGACGACCTCGGCTGCGAGCTGCCCGGCGCGTTCACCGTCGCGACGGTCTACAATCTCGTCAACACGCGTATGCTCTCCGGACGCTCGACGCTGATCAACACCAATCTCTCGGCGTCGGAGATCACCGAGCGCTACGACCGCCGGATCGTCAGCCGGCTGTTCGGCAACTATTCCGTCTGCCTTCTGACCGGCGAAGACGTGCGGATGCAGAAATTACGGGAAAAGAAATGAACGGAGGAGCGCCATGGAACTGATCGTTGCAGTAGATGAGGAATGGGGCATCGGCAATAAAGGGCAGCTGCTCGCCCACGTCCGCGAGGACCTTATGCACTTCAAACGGCTGACCCTCGGGAAAACGGTGATCCTCGGCTCGACGACCCTCTCGACCTTTCCGGGCGGAAAACCGCTCAAAGGCCGCCGGAACGTCATTCTGCATCCCGACCCCGCCTTCACCGTCGAGGGCGCGACCGTCGTGCATTCGCTTGACGAGCTGTTTTGCGATATCGCCGCGCACAGGGACGACGACTACGTCGTGATCGGCGGCGCGTCGGTCTACCGGCAGCTTCTGCCGCACTGCGACGCCGCGTTCGTCACAAAATTCCACAGATCGTTTGAAAAAGACGTCTATTTTGAAAACCTCGACCGGCATCCCGACTGGTACTGCGCCTCCTTCGGGGAGGTCCTCCTCTCCGACGCCGCGACCGATACCGTCGCCGGTATGCCCTATGAATTCTGCGTTTACCGCCGCAAAAAGCCGGTGTGATACGCGTTTCCTCCCGTTTATGAGAAAGGACTGATATATACAATGTTAAAAAGAATTGTCGCGATCTTCACCGCCGCGCTCTTCCTTGCGGCGGCGCTTGCCGGATGCACGCCCGATCCCACCGTGCCCTCCGCGCCGGCGTCAACCTCCTCCGACGCCGGTCTGACGTCGACCGTTACGCCCGTTCAGACGCTTCCGTCCGCTTCAACGACGCCCGTCGAAACAACCGCGCCCGTCGAAACGACCACGCCGGTCGCCCCCACGACCACGCCCACGCCCACGCCGACCCCCACGCCGACGCCAACGCCCACGCCTACGCCGACGCCTACGCCTACGCCTACGCCGACGCCCACGCCCACGCCGACCCCCACGCCGACGCCG
>JAFTCT010000090.1 GCA_017454525.1 Clostridia bacterium | reverse complement strand
TTTCATTTGGCGTATTTGCGCCAAATGAAACACCCCCGTCGACGTTTTGCTCCTCGGCTCACGCCTCGGTTTTGTCATATTGTTAGACAATAAGCGTTCGCCTGTCCGGACAAAACCGCAAAAGTCGCGCAAAACGGACGGTGAAACCGAACGCCGCGCGTTCGGTGAAACCTCACCCCGGAACGCGCGCCTGAACGATCATTTCCTGCCGACCCGCTCCTTATGGAAGCCGGCGCCGATCAGACGCCGTACCAGATCGACGACGAGGAGGCACGCCGGAACGATCAGCGCGGCAAGGAGGGCTTTTATCCCCGGATAGGAGAGCGAGAAGAGTTCTCCGAAGCCCGGGAAAAGGAATGCGCCCGCGAGGAACGCCGCGGTGACGAGAATGTACGCGGCGCAGCTGACCGACAGGGTATATCCTCTGAAGGGCGGACGGTCGCTGCGCAGGAAGGCGGTCAGGAGCGCCGCCTGCGTCAGGAGCGTCGACACGAAGGCGACGGTCGGAAGGTGCGCGCCGTCGAACACACCGAGAGCGGAGAAGAAGGCGCACGAGCCGTATACCGGCAAAAAGAGGAGCGCGCCCGCGCCGAAGGCGGGCAGGTATTCGGTGAAGACCGTTCCCGCGAGCGTTTTTTCCCTGCGGCGGCGCACGAACCTGCCGCCCGAACGCTCGCTTGCGATCACAAAGACCGCCATGAGGTCAAAGACCAGTCCCGACAGCAGCATCTGCGGCGCCGTGAACGAGCCGGTGAAGTTCGACGCGACGAGCGCTGCGAAGCGCATCCCGCAGGTGCAGGCGAGATAGAGGATCAGGAGGCGGATGTTGCGGTAGACCGTCCGCGCGCAGCGGATCGCCGCCGCGATCGAATTGATCCCGCCGTTGCGTCCGTTTTTGCTCGGCACGCCGACGCCGTCGCTGCCGGCGGGCGGGAGGATCACGTCGGCGATATGGTTGAGCGCCTGGCAGCTGTAGCGCGCGTGCTGGGCGCTTTTCGACATCCAGAGAGGCGAGCGGAGCGCCTCTTTCGTTTTTCCGTGGGCGCCGAGCGTCGAACCGTCCTCCTCCGCGAAGCCGACGACGGCGGTGCACATCGGATACACGCCCTCCAGCCGTTCGGCGCAGTAGCCCGGCTCCTTTTTATAATCGGTTTTGAACAGATCGACGATGTAGCGCATCTGCGCGTCGTCAAAGCCCTCGAAGAAGGTCTTGCCGCGGGCGTTTGCCCGGAAGATCTCCTCGCTTTCGCTCAGCGTTTCGGAGGCGCGCACGACGTCTTTCTCCTCGTGCACGATCCCGAGCGCGCGCGAAAGGTGATCGTACTCCTCGTTTTCGTCGGGCGTATAGGCGATCACGCCGACGCCCGCTTCGCGCAGTCTGGCGATCTGAAAAGCGGCGTTATCGACAAGCGGCTTATGGAAGACGACGAAGCCCTCGAAGGTCAGCCCCGTCTGGGCGTCGCCGATCCTCAGGAGCGTGCTGTAATCGCTGCGCTTCGTGGCGACGGCGACGGGGGTGAGCCCCCTGCGGACCGTCTCCCTGATCCTCTGGCAGAGTTCGGCGTACGTATCGCCGTCGAGCGGCAGGACCCTGCCGTCCCGGCAGTAGTGCGTACAGCTCTTGAGCACCTGTCCCGCTTCGCCGCGCAGGATCACGAAATACTCGTTTTCCACCTTGACGAGCGTTGTGTCAAACAGACTCCCGCCCTCGCCGCGCGCCAGATGCTCGACCATCGGAAAACGGTCTTCAAGCGAACGGTCGTAGATCTTCAGTTCTTCTCCCGCGTAGATCAGCGCGTCCTCCTCGGACGTGCGGATATTCTCGCGCCGCTCGTTCTGACGCGTCAGGAGCGCCGCGCCGTAGACGCCCGTCGATACCAGCGCGAAGCGCAGGATGCGCAGCGATTTTTCCTTGCCCGCGGCGCCGTTTTTTTCTTCATACTGCTTTCCGTCGTCGATCGCCGAAAGGCGGGTCATGTGATCCGGACGGAATTTATGAAGCGGCACGAACACGAGATCCGCTTTGCAAAGGTTGGGAAGCGACAGCGGATTTTTGATGAATGCGTTTTCACCCGATTTTTTCCCCTCGTCGATCGCATTGCGCATACCGAACGAAACGACGACGTAGGAGAAGGCGGCGTACAGTTCGGGCATCGCCGCGACCGCGAACGCAAGGCAGAGGATCAGCGTGCCCATGACGTCACCGCCGCAGGACAGCGAGACAGCCGTCATCACAAGCCCCGGAACGAGAAGCGCCGCGCCCGCGCCCGTGCCGATGCGCCGGATATTCCTGATGACGCTCAGACGGTGGCAGGCGGCGATCGGCTTATTCCTGCGCATCCGGCAGACGAGGTTTTCCTCGCCCGTCGCCACGACGATCGCCTTTGCCGTACCGGCGGTCACGACGGTGGAAGCGTAGACCATATTGGGCGTTTCGGAGGGCTTCAGAGCGCCGGCGCTGAGGAACGACGCGTCTTTTTTGGTAACGCGGTCGGTATCGAACAGCACGCCCTCAAAAACTCTGAACCCGTTTGACTCGATGAGCCGCGCGTCGCCCGGAACGATATCGCCGTGCGACAGCAGGATGACGTCGCCCATCACCAGCTCCTCCGAGGGGATCACCGCCAGTTTTCCCCCGCGCATCACCTTTGCGGAAGGCAGCGCGCGCACGCCGAGATCGCCCATGATGGAGAGCGAGCGGATATAGTAGGCGACCGCCGCGCCGTAATTGATGAAGAGCAGCGCGAGTATAACCGCCATCCCGGCGTCTTTTCTGTAGATCATGCCGAGCAGCGCCGCCGCCAGAAGCATCACGGACGAAAGATCGGTCAGCATCGCGCGCAGATAACCGCGCAGCGACGGGCGCGGGCGCGGATAGACGACGTTCCTGCCGTCCTCCTTCAGGCGGCGCGCCGCCTCCTCGCGTGAAAGCCCGTTCTGCCGGTCGGTCACATGCAATTTTTCAAGTTCTTCCGCATTGCGGTCATACCAGCGTTCTTTCACTGCGTTCTTCCTTTCAGAAACAGTCAGATCACGTCGACAGTCAGCGCGTCCTTTTCGCGGTCATAGCCGATCTTTACTTCCTTCACTTCCCTGTCGTAGGAGGCGATGATCTTCACCGCCGCGACGTCCTCGACGTTCTTCTGGATGAAGCGGCGCATCTGACGCGCGCCGTACTTGTCGGAATAGGAGGCGCGCGCGATATAATCGGCGGCTTCGTCTTCATACGTGAGGGCGATCCCGCGTTCAGAGAGAACGTCTTTAAGTTGACCGAGCATGATGCGCGCGATCGAAGAAAAGTCCTTTTTGTCGAGTTGACGGAAGGTGACGATCTCGTCGACCCTGTTGAGGAACTCCGGGCGCAGGAAGCGCTCGAGCGCTTTCATGGTCTTCTCGCCCGTCTGTTCGGACAGCGTCTTGCCGAAGCCGACGGCGTTGACGGCGTTCGTGGAGCCGGCGTTGGTCGTCATGACGATGACGGTATTCTCAAAATTCACCGTTCTGCCCTGCGCGTCGGTCACTCTGCCGTCGTCCAGGATCTGGAGCAGGATGTTCATCACGTCCGGGTGGGCCTTTTCGATCTCGTCGAAGAGCACGACGCTGTAGGGCTTGCGGCGGATCTTCTCGGTCAGCTGGCCGGCCTCGTCATAGCCGACGTAGCCCGGGGGCGAGCCGATAATCCGCGAGACGGAGAACTTCTCCATAAACT
>JAFTCT010000089.1 GCA_017454525.1 Clostridia bacterium | reverse complement strand
GGAAGACCGAAACGCAGTTTTTGCTTCTCGCTTTTGCATACAATGTGCAAAAACTCTGGAACAGGCAGAATTTCAACCGTTTTCATCAAGCTTTGTTTGAAAAAGATACCGCTTAGACAAACAAAAAACAGAATATAACGAAAGGCGAGGTCGTGTTTTTCCACAACCTCTGCCTCATCATTGCCTTTTCGCCGCTTTCCGCGGCTTTTTTCCTTTTCTTTTTCGATTCTCTTTCATTTTCTTCTGTAAGTGTCGGGGCTGCCGCACTTTTTTCGCTTGTGCGACAGCCCCGTTTTTTTATAGCGCTCTCATAAAACTTTCAAGCGACTGGAAACGCTTTTCGGGCGTGATCTGCGTGCAGCGCAGGACGATTCTGCCTGCTTTGCCGCCCGTCAGTTCTTCCGAGGGATGCGTGCCCGTCAGCATCACGTTGAAGAGCACTCCCAGCGCGTAGATATCGCTGCGCGGACCGCTCTGCGCGATGCCGAACTGCTCGGGCGGCGCAAAACCGATCGTGCCGAGCGCCACGGTGTCGCCGATCTTGGAAACGTTGAAGCGCCTCGCCGCGTCGAAGTCGATCAGTTTCACGCCTCCTTCGTCGGAGATCATGATGTTCTCCGGCTTGATATCGCGGTGAACGAAACCGTTCCGATGCAGCAGCTGCAGCGCGGAGCAAACGTCAAGAAGCAGACTTTTCGCGGCGCGATAGCTGTAAAGCCCCGTTTCGATCACCTGCGCGACATTCAGCCCTTTGATATATTCCTCCAAAACGATCTCGCCGTCGGAACACTTCACCGTATCGTAGATTTCCGGAAGGTTCGGATGGCGGACGGTGCAGAGAAAATCGTACAGAGGGACGCTCTGCGGAAGACTGCGCAGAACGATCCTGCTTTTCATCTTCTTGTGTTCGGCGATCAGGACCTTTTTCTGCTCCTTCTCGGACAGCTGACCGACCGGTTGATAGACCGTAAAGAAACGCTTCAGATATTCGCCGACCGTTTCCGGCGCTTCCGGCGTTTCCGCGGCGGGTCCGTCTCTTCGTTCCATAGATATCCTCTTATTGTGAAAAGTCAATGTTTGCCTGCGTCAAACACTCGTTCCCCCGGTCGATCATAATGCGGCTCCACTCTTCTTCCGTTCCGCCGTAGAAAACGAATTTCAGGACTGGGACTTCGAAAGCGTAAGCGCCGATAACCGTCAGCGACGCAGGCAGACGGACGCTGATGAACGAACACATCATAAAAGCGTTCGCGCCGATCTCGGCGACTGTGTCCGGGATCTCGACTTCGGTCATCGCCTCACAGTAAAGGAAGGCGCCGTCGCCGATCTTCGTCAGTCCCTCCTTCAGGATCGCGCCGCAAAGCAACGGGCAGGAATTGAACAGAAACTCCGGCAGTTCGGAAACGCCCGCCGGGATGATCGCGCCCAAAAGACGCGGACAGTATTCGAACGCGTTCTCCCCGAAAGAGGCAAAACCGTCGGGAAGACCCATCAGATTCACAATGCTCGAATTCGCAAACGCGTATTTTCCGATATGTTTCAGCGTGGACGGCCACGCGGAGGGATCGGTGAAAAAGGAAAACTGAAACGCGTACTCGCCGATGCTCTCCAGCCCCTCGCACAGAACGGCGTCCAGATCGAAACCGCCGAGATAACGGAAAGCGTGGTCGCGGATATGCGTTACAGCCCCCGGCGGAAGCGGTTCGATCTCTTCGCTGCCGTTCACCCGCAGCTGCGCATAACCGAACGCTTCGATCGGATTGACACATCGCTCCGTCAATTTCAAAACCGGAAGATACAGGTCGTCCGTCGCCCATTTCGCAAGATCGGGCACGTCGAGCGTCAGATTGATCCCGTTTTCGGGCGCGTATGCGAGATCGAAAGCGTTTTCGTCGATCGAGCGCAGCGACAACGGCAGTTTCAGAATCGAGAAGTTTTCGCAGTCATATATCGTGTAAGCGCCGATATGCTCCACACCCTCGGCAAAGGAAAGCTCGCAGAGATTGTATCCGTAGCCGTAGAAAAACGCGTTGTCCGGCACGGTCTTCATGCCGAGCGTGATCGAGTAAAGCGACGGGGCGCTCATGAACGGATTGTCGGGGTCCGGCGGGCAGGAAGCGTCGAAAAACAGCTTTTCCAAGCGGTCGCAGCCCGAAAAAATATCCTGCCCGACGCTCGAAACGGAAGACGGAACGCTGACTTCCTTCAGCGCAGTACAGCCGTCGAAGGCGAAATCGCCCACCTCGGCGATCCCCTCGGAGAGCGTTATCTTTTCGATCGTTTTCAGGTCTTTGAAGGCGTACGGCGCGATCTTCGTCACCGGCAGTCCGTCGTATTCGGCGGGGAGAGTCAATTCCCTGCCGGCAAACTTACCGGCGCGGGAGAAGATATAGCTCGTTCCGTCGTCCGAGAGGGAGAATATCAGCTCTTCGTCGTCCTTTATCGCGCCGCAGCGCGTGCAGACGCCGTATACGTAGTCGTGTCCGAGCGCGGGAAGCGCGCTCTGTTCTGTCAGGATCAGACCGCACACCAAACAATGGCTGCCCTCGGTCAGCCCTCCCTGTTCGCAGGTCGGAGAAACGGCTGGATCGATCGCGGGCGTGTGCGACGCCAAGGAGAGCGGTCTCTCCTGCGCGTATCCGCAGACCGTGCAGACGCGCCGTTCGGCTCCCCCGACCGTGCAGGTGGGGGTCCGTACCGTTTTCCATTCCGTGAAGGTGTGCTCGTGCGGCGGGGTTTCGGTCGATATCGGCGTTTCGGTCGTTACGATCGGCGTTTCGGTCGTGACCGGTGTGTCCGTTGAAACAGGCGTCGTCGTTTCGATCGGCGTTTCGGTCGTTACAATCGGCGTTTCGGTCATTACGATCGGCGTTTCGGTCGTGACCGGTGTGTCCGTTGAAACAGGCGTCGTCGTTTCGATCGGCGTTTCGGTCGTTACAATCGGCGTTTCGGTCGAAGGAGACTCGTCGGTTGTGCCCGGCGCAAGCGTCGAAGAGGCGGCGTCAAACATGCGCGTTTCCGGCTTCGGAAGCCCGCCGCCGCTTTCGGTCGGCGGGAGGATCTCCCGTTGCGCGGAAGGCGGCTCGTTTTCGGGCGCTTTCTCCTCATGCGCGCCGAAAAACGCGACGGCGCCGAAAATCAGCGCGCAGACGAGCGCGGTGGATGCGGCGATGACAAGCGCGATCCGCAAAGGCCGTCTGTTTTTGCGCGCCCGCCCGGGAAAAACGGTCTTGCTGTCCAGCTCTTTCGTGCAGTACATACAAAACCGCGCTTCGCTCGCGAGATCCGCTCCGCAAAACGGACATTTCTTCATAAGACGATCCCTCTGAACTTTCCTTTCGTTTTTTTCAGATCAGTTCCTGCTCATACTCGTACAGAAGCAGATTGATCTCCGTCACGCTCATATGATTGCAGACGCCGTAAATGATCACGCAGTCCGCCGGGTTTTTGACGTAAAGCTGCGGATAGGACGAGCTTTTGAGAACGTTCTGGATATCCTCGAAATCCGCGCCCGCGGCGATCAGCAGCCGAAGCAGTATTTTTCTGTCGGGATGCCGTACGCCGCTGAAGATCTGATAGCCGTAAACCTCGTGGACGTCGGCGTTTCGGATGACTTCGCTTTTCGAGCGCCCCGTTTTTTTCAGGATCTCGTCCAACAGTTCGGGAAGCGCGGCGGTGACGAATTGTTGATTATGCGCTTCGAAATATCTCTTGAAAGATTTGCAGTCCTTGAGAGAATTGAGCAGTATTGTCGTATCTTTTCCCATGGTATTTCACCTCCGGAGCGGCTTGTCGGTTTTCGACTTCAAACGCCTTTGAAATCCTTTATAGCACAAATAAAAATGAATGTCAACAAAAATTTTCGGCGCTACTATGCACGGTGCATAGAACTTTTTCGCCCGTTTGTGCTATACTTCTGTAAACGAACCATCAAGGAGGCGTTTATGAAATACTTCAGCAAACAATTCAAAAGATTCGCGATCGTGATGGTGATCGCCATCGTTCTGGCGCTCGGCATCTCCCTCGTTTCCTACGCGGCGTACGGAAAAGTGTATTTCTTCGACGGCTACACGATCACAAAGGTGCTGTGGGTGATCACGATCATCCTCGCCGCAATCGGAAGCATCGGCACCCTGATCTACGGCATCAAGGATCTGACAAGACTGGCGAAAGGACAGCCGCTGCCGGACGCTCGGTCTTCGTCGGGCGGAGGACAGCCGCAGATCACGGTCAACGAGCAGATGTCGCAGGCGGCGCAGTTCGAATTCAAAAAGCGGCTGAACGCTTACCGCGCGGCGGGAAACGAAACGAACGAACGCATCGAAGCCGCGCTGTTCGCGCAGGCGGTCGAGAGCCAGACGCTGAAAGCGCCGCTTTCTGCCGTCTTCTGTTCGATCGAGGAAATGAATATCCAATATGAAAACGGCGCGTATACCGTCAGCGGATACGTCGACGCGCAGAACAACTACGGCGCGATGGTCAGAACGCCGTTCAGGATCACAGTTATGAAGGTCGGAGGCGTCTGGAAAAACGCCGATACTTTTGTCAGCTCGTCCGCGAACGTTGCGGCGACCGTTGCGGCAAACGCGGCGATCTACTGGATCTTCGGGATCATCATCACCGTCGTTCTGGGCGGATTCATCTATCTGCTCATCAATATGTTCCATTAAATGCGGCGCGTTTTCACGCCGAAACAATATAATTCAAAGGAGAATTCAAAATGAAAAGATTTATAGCGATCATTTTAGCCGCGGCTTCACTGTTCTTCACGGTTTCCCTCTGCTCCTGCTCTTCCAAGGACGAAAACCTGGACGCGTTTGAGCTTTTGCTCACCAGACCGACGATCGGAGACGTAAACGACAAGATCGGAAAATACAAGGATTTTGAGGCGAAATACGTTCAGAAATCGACCTACGGCACTTTCTATCAGAATATCTATACCTACAAGCTCAGCGTCTGCGGGATCGACGGAAAACTTCAGGGGATGAATACGACAATCGGCGAAAACGAAAGCGATTCGTACAAACCGACGGCGTGGGCGTGGATCGAGGATATTCCCGAAAGCAAGGTCGAAAAGTTCAAAGAAAACGTCACGACCTACTTCAACGAAAAACTGGGGCAGTATACGGAAAGCAGTTATTCAGGACACGACGCTTATATGTGGCAGAGCGGCGATAATTTCCTGTACATGATCATTTACGATTCGGATACGATCGGCGTCGCGGTCGACTGCGATTGATTTTTCGGGAGGAAACGCAAAGTGAAAACCATCTCTCTGATCCTTTCGGTCCTGCTGGCGCTGCTGACGCTGTTCGCTGTCTGCGCGTGCGGCGAAAAAGAAAAAACAGATAACGCGACGGAAAGCGCACAGAACTGTCCATCCGGTATAGATCGTGTTAGAGAGGATATCGTCAGCAACGGAAGACCGATCTATTCCGACGATATCAACGGTCAACAAATCAAGAAATACGATGCGGGAACGTCAGGCGCGTTTTATCCGAACCAGATCTGCGGAACTCTTTACGCATACCCGACAGGCGCCGGAATCGAATTCAATGGCGAAACGGATCATTTGTCTCTCAAAAAAATCAACGCCGTCGGAAGAAAAAGTTATGCGAAACTGGTCTGCTATCTCACCGTAACGGATTCTTATTCACAACTGTGGTGGGCGTACTACGACACGGGAAAGTACGGTTCGGATATTGATGCAAGAAAAATCGCCGAGGCGTACGTAAAGCTCGATAAAGATGAAATGGCGTCCTACACAAAAGACACCCCGTTGACAAAGATCACGGGATACAACCCGTCGTACGATTTTTTATCGATCTCCGGATTCAAAGACAATCAGGAAGTCAACGCGTTCATTAAAAAGACTCTCGACGACGTGATCGAAAGCGTCGGACAGCTGCTCAACGAACGCGGCTTCAAGATATCCGACATCGGCTTTTCGTCATTCAAATACGACGGAAAGTGGCAGGTGACCTCGAATCCCGGCAAAGATGATTACGGAGAAAAGCAGCGCTACAATTCGGATGGCGTGCTTGAAACGGCGCCGTATCACGATAACAGTCATAGTCTGATGTATCCCAGTCCGGACGGTGGCGGTTGGGTCGATGCAGAATGCGAAGACTGCGATTATTACGGCAGGATCAAGGTCGACGGATGATACGCGCATCCGAACGAATACAAAACGGCGCAGGCGCTTCCCTGACGATAGCGTGATCGAGCGCGCCGAAACGCCCGCAGGGACGTTTGAAAACTGTCTGAAGCTCACTTATGAGCTGAAAGGTCTCTCGCGTGGTACGGGCTACCGCGGGGGCGTCAAGCACTACTGGTTCGCGCCGTGCGTGGGGATCATGCAGATGAAAGCGCCCTACGGCGACAACGGGCAGTATACGAGCCACTGGGCGCTGACCGAGTATAAAGGGACCGGCGAAGGGTATTTCCCCGCCGCCGACGGTTTCTTCCGCAAATACGAAGCGCAGAACCTCACGCACGGCTGGAAAGGTGCCGTGGAGTACACCTTCCTTGAAGACGAGAACGGTCTGACGATCTTCCGAGACGCCCTCGGCACGCAGGACAGAGCCGACTACGAAGCAGAAAAAAAGAACGGCTGATGAACGGGGGTGTTTCATTTGGCGTTTTTGCACCAAATGAAACACCCCCGTCGACATTTTGCTCCTCGGCTCACGCCTCGGTTTTGTCATATTGTTACACAATAAGCGTTCGCCTGTCCGGACAAAACCGCAAAAGTCGCGCAAAACGGACGGGATCCCGACCATCTGTTTTGCGGGGGCTGCTCATTTGCAGGCAAATGAAACAGCCCCTTTCTCTTGCCTCTCACCCGCTGATCTCTTCATACCGCTCGCCGTCGTGCGCGGCTTTTGGAAGAAAAGCGTTTCTTGACAAAAACAAAAAATCCATTATAATTTTTACGTATTCCCAACCTTTCCCCGATTTTCTCCGTCTTATGTTTGAAGTCCGAAAGAAAGGAGCCAAACGCATGAAGAAATACGAGCTTTGCGAGGACGAATCGCTGGTACGGCAGACGCTGCTCGGCGAGAACGCCGCATTTGAAGAGCTTGTCCTGCGTCACGAGCGCGCCGTGACGGGGACGGCGATGAAGATCACGCGCAACGTCTATTCGGCAGAAGACGCCGCCCAGGACGCATTTTTAGCCGCCTGGATGCACCTTGACAGTCTGCGCGATGCTTCCCGTTTTTCTTCTTTCGTCTGCGCCATCGCCAGAAACTGCGCTCTCGACCTTTGCAGGCGCTACGCCTGCGCCGCGCCCGACGTCAGTCTGGATCTGCTTGCATACGAAGACCTTGACGAGCAAACGAAGATCGCGGCGGAAAGAGGATCTTCGGCGGAAGGAATACTTCTGCGGATGAACCGTTCCATACAGGTCGAGGGCGCTTTTGGCGTGATCAAGCAGGATTATGCGTTCAGGCGCTTCTTGACACGCGGAAAACGGAAGACCGAAACGCAGTTTTTGCTTCTCGCTTTTGCATACAATGTGCAAAAACTCTGGAACAGGCAGAATTTCAACCGTTTTCATCAAGCTTTGTTTGAAAAAGATACCGCTTAGACAAACAAAAAACCAAATATAACGAAAGGCGAGGTCGTGTTTTTCCACAACCTCTGCCTCATCGTTGCCTTTTCGCCGCTTTCCGCGGCTTTTTTCCTTTTCTTTTTCGATTCTCTTTCATTTTCTTCTGTAAGTGTCGGGGCTGCCGCACTTTTTTCACTTGTGCGACAGCCCCGTTGCTCTGACTTCTCCAAGCTCTGATTGATTATTGGCGGTGAAATTAACCGTCACAATTATGTCGGTATATCTTGACATCTTGTCGCTATTATGATATAATATGATCAACACAAGAAGTGAGGAACAGCAAATGGCGAAATATATTGAATCTGAAAAAATCGAACTGAAAAGCCGGTTCAACGATACGATCTGCAAGGA
The DNA here is from genome assembly GCA_017454525.1 of Clostridia bacterium. Lineage (GTDB taxonomy): Bacteria > Bacillota > Clostridia > Oscillospirales > CAG-272 > UBA11512. Next base: position 5,519 of record JAFTCT010000089.1, on the reverse strand, counting down.
TGTCGTGGCGTTTCTAAACGCAGACGGCGGCGACGTGATCATCGGCGTGGACGACGGCGGGCGCGTCGTCGGCGTCGATCATATCGATGAAACCTCAAAAAAGGTGTCGGATATGATCACCTCCCAGATCGAGCCGAATCCGCAGGACATCATTTCATCGGAAATGATTTACGATGAAGGGCGTACGCTGCTCGTCATCCACGTTTCCAAAGGGATACGCCCCATCTATTGCCAAAAGAAATACGGTTTTTCTTCCAGCGGCTGTTCGATCCGCATCGGGACGACCAGCCGCGAAATGACGCCGGAACAGATTCGCGTCCGGTATGAGCAAAACTTTATCGGTTCGGATCTGATGCTGAAAACGCCCGCAAAGTACGGTTCGCTGTCCTTCAAAACGCTGAAAGTCTATTATGCGGAAAAAGGTTACCATTTAGACGATGCGTCGTTCGAGTCAAATCTGAATTTGAGGACCGAAGCCGGGGCATACAATCTTCTTGCGGAATTGATGTCCGATAAAAATATGATCCCGCTGATCCTCGTCAAATTCAGCGGAAAGGATAAGACTTCGGTTTCCGAAAAATATGATTTCGGCTCTCAGAATCTGCTTTTCGCTTACGAGCAGATGAAAAACCGTCTTTCCTCCGAAAACATCTGTATCTCCGACACAACGGTCCGCCCGCGCGCCGACCGGCATCTGTTTGATTTTGACTGCGTCAATGAAGCGTTGATCAACGCGCTGGTCCATAACGACTGGAACATCTCACAGCCGCTCGTTTCAATCTTTGGCGATCATATCGAGATCTTTTCACACGGCGGACTGCCGAAGGGGCAAACGAAGGAACTGTTCTTTCGCGGGATCAGCAAGCCGAGAAACGATATGCTGATGCGCATCTTTCTGAATATGGATCTGGTCGAGCATACGGGGCACGGCGTTCCGACGATCCTTTCAAGGTACGGCGAAGAAGCGTTTGATATCGGCGAATCGTTTATTTGCGTCACGATCCCTTTTGACATAGACGTCATGGCGACGATCAAAGATCGTGGAAATGTCGGTATAAATGTCGGTATAAATGTCGGTATAAATCGCACGGAAGAAAAGGTGATCCGCATTCTTCTTGAAACCCCCGACGCTTCCGCCGTAGAAATTGCAGACAAGATCGGCGTGACGAAAAGAACCGCGGAAAGAACGTTGAAAAAACTGCAGGATCATCATAAGATCGTCCGGTCCGGGTCCAAGAAAACCGGTCATTGGATCGTCATCAAATGATATGATCGATTATAACGAACTGCTGTCGAAATACAAGTCCGCTCTTTCGGAGATAGAACGGCTGAAAAAAGAAAATGCGCATCTGCGTTCCAGACTGTCGGTCAAGACGGAAAATGACGTCGTCTCCGAACGGTCGCCCGTTTTGACGCCGGATGATCGGACGTCGGAAGTTGCCGTTGATAAGCACAGTTCTCCGGAGAAAAAGATCGCGCTCTTCCGCGCGCTGTTTTGCGGAAGAGAGGACGTTTTTGCGCGTCGGTGGTACAGCAAAGCAAAGGAAAAGGGCGGTTATCAGCCGGTCTGCGCAAACGAATGGGCGCCGGGACTGTGCGATAAGAAGGCGTTCCGATGCGCCGCCTGCCCGAACAGAAAGCTGCTGCCCCTGACCGACGAGGCGATCTTTGCCCATCTTGCGGGGAAAGACGCGCTTTGCAGGGACGTCGTCGGGATCTATCCGATGCTGCCCGACGAAACTTGCCGGTTTCTTGCGGCGGATTTCGATAAAGAGAACTATGAACAGGACGTTGGCGCTTACAGAGAGATCTGCGATTCTTGGAACATCCCGGTCTATATTGAGCGCTCGCGTTCGGGCAGCGGCGCGCACGCGTGGATCTTTTTCGATGAACCGATCCCCGCGGTCAATGCACGCAAAATGGGAGAGGCGATCCTGCGGCAGCTTTGTGAAGATCAATTCACGGCGCCGTATCACGAAAGGATCAAGAACTATATCGTGAGGTTTGACGCATGAAACTGTTTCTTTATATTTGCGCGGTCGTTTTCGCGTTGATCCTGCTCCGGTATCTGATCGTGATCGTCAAACGGGCGGTTCTGCTTGCAAAGATCGGAAAGGCGGCAAAGAAGTCGGGCGACAGGTTGATCTTCGCGCGCTGCCGTTTTTCATCGGTGTTCGTTCACGATCTGCGCACCGATTTTATTCTTGAGAAGAGCGGCGAGAGGTATGAAGTCGCCATTCTCACAACGCCGTTTAAGAGATTCCGCTATCATTTCACGTCAAAGGAACGCCTGAAGATCGTGATGCTGCGGCGCGGTGTGATGATGAGCAACCCCAGAACGCCGCGAAGCCCCTCTGCGACGGTCGACCGGGCGTTTACCGTATGGCGGTATAAAATCTCTCTGCCGGAATCCGACGTCCCGCCCGAACGCGCGATCCTGCTGATCCATCCCGCCCCGCGGGAGCTCCTCGTGACAAACAAAACGGCGATCGACGCCCCGTCTAACGGTGAAGTGATCTTCGGGAGATTCACGGTCTGCTTCGGCAAGTATTTCAGAGAACACTATATCTGACCGCACAGAAATCATAATTCGTTTTTTATTGATGAGGATATGGAAATGAATAATAACGATGATTGGCGTTTGTTCAATCAGGATCAGTATTTGATGAAAAAGCATTTGAAAAGGTCGGCGTTTAAATCGACAGAAAACCGTGATCACGTTCACTGCGAATTCTGTTGGGAAAAGTTCAGTGAGCAGGAAGGCGATCTGCGCGAAGGGTATTCATCGACGGATGAAAGATACTGGATCTGCGATCAGTGCTATCTTGACTTCAAGGACATTTTTAAGTGGGTAATTCAACCGTAAATTCTGTTTGATCGCAACGATAAACAGAAAGAAGAGGGCAGACAGATGTATGTAAGAGTAGCAAGCAGCGTCAGCGGAAGTGTGTATCAATCGATGGTTTACGCCATTGTCGGAGACGGCGAGGGAGCAAAGTATATCGTGCTGAATCCTTATGCGAATGAATTGGAATTGGCAAGAGAAGTCGTTATTTCAAATAAAGAACGCAGAACGCTCGTATCGGTAATCCAAACAAATACGGACGGATTTGAAACTTATACCGGTTCACAGCTTTTGAGATATAAGCATTATTGCAAAACCAATATGCTGATACCGACGGAGTTGTTTTCACTGTGCGGATATCCGGACGTGTGTGAGAACTATGCGTTTCTTTACGATATCCTCACGAACAAAAAAATCCCCTTTGATCGCTATAACATACAACTCCGCGATATTCCCGACGCACATGAGTGGTCCTATATCAGAACGCAGAAGGATGCAGATGATTTTATGGATCTGTTCTTCGGCTTTCACGATTCAAAGCTCGTCAGCGTCGAATATTCTCAAGAGGAAGGGAAAAGAGAAGCGACGGCAGTGTTTGATAATAGCGGCTGGTTCGGTGTCGCCGAGCTTTGCTTTGAGGGGGTGCAATTACTCAAAATCGTTCCTCCGTACGCGAACGGTTTCGCGGACATTTACGACGCCACGCTGATCGTGGATGCCGACGGTGTATTCTGGGCAGACGAATATATGGAAAAGCCGGATGAATCCTGTGACGCAAGCGTTATCCGGGCGTTCAGTCTGAAATGGAGAAAGAAATGATCATAAAGCATTTGACAGAAAAACCATATGATCCCGCCAAGGCAGCAAAGCTAAAATACACGGATTGTTCCGTTGAGATCCTGAATTTTATTCACAGCAAGGAAGACGAAGACTCCGGCAGTCCTTATAACTGCGGCTTTGACGTCTGCGTGCGTTCGGGGGCGTTTGCCGGACGCGCCGACGGGTGTGAATACGATTATAAAGCGTGGAATGAATTCGTGAATCGCTTGGAAGAACTGTATCGGTTCAAAACCGACAGGGCGGAGCTGCGCGAGATCGGATACGGAAGCAGCGTCCTTTTTTCAGGGGACGGCGCGGGGCATATCGAGATTTCGGGAACAATCTACGGAAACAGGGCGGAGCAAACGCTTGAATTCCGTTTTGCCGCCGACCGGACGGCGTTGCCGCCGTTTTTGGAGAAATTGAAGGAGTTCTGAGGATGCTTTTTGAAATCGGACCGTACAAAACAGACGTTGACGTTGAAAAAACGCGGGCGTATTACAGGACGGCGCCCGGGAACGCGTGTACCTGCGACGGCTGTGAAAATTTTGCCGCGGCGGTCAGTTTTTTTCCGCGGGAAGTCAAGGATTTTTTTGAAAGACTCGGCGCAGATCTGAAAAAGCCGGCGGAATTGACGTGTCCCTTCTCGCTTGACGGCGGGAAAACGCTGAATTACAGCGGCAGTTTCTATCATCTGTGCGGGCGTCTTTCAAACGGCGTTGACTGCAAGACCCCGGTAAACAAATACATGACGCACATTGACGAAAACGTCTTAAAAAAGTTTGAAGAATCATTCTGTTTTTTATGGGACGCGCTTCCCGCAGAACGCCGCCGAAGTGACAGTCACGCTGACCGTCAGGCGGTAAACCGGTTTTTTAGGGAGAAAAAATATGATTTGTTTTCTGACGAGCAGAATGGACGCGCCTGACACGGGGGAACTGAATTCCGCAAATCGTTTTATTGATGAACTGCGGCTGCATTTTCCCGATCACTGCCGGGCGCTGTACGTTTGTTCCGACCCTGACGGCCGGGACGTAACGGATCGTTACGCTTCTCTTGTGAAAAAAATGATGGAAGACGCGGGATTTGCTTTTGAACGGTTCTCCGCTCTGGACGGCAGAAACGGGGATCTTGCCGCGAAGATCGTGCGGGAATCGGATCTCCTGATCCTTGCGGGAGGCCACGTGCCGACGCAGAATCGCTTTTTTGAAAGGATCCGCCTTCGCGATATACTGAAGGACTACGAGGGCGTGATCATAGGAATAAGCGCGGGCAGCATGAACAGCGCCGACGAGGTATACGCTCAACCGGAACATGAAGGCGAAGCGATCGACCCGGCGTATCGAAGGTTTCTTGCCGGGCTGGATCTGACAAAAACCAATTTGCTTCCCCATTATCAGGAAAACAAGGACGACGTGCTGGACGGATTGAGGATCTATGCGGATATCGCCTGTCCCGACAGCGTCGGGAAGACCTTTTACGCTATCCCGGACGGGAGTTATCTGTTCATTGACGAGGATCACGAGGAAATACGCGGGGAAGCGTATATTATACAAGACGGTTCCGTCAGGCGGATATCTTCTTGCGGCGAAACAGTCATCCTCTGAATCGTTTTTTTTGAAGAGGCGGACGCGTACCGTCTTGCGCAGATCGCGGTATTATTCGGTTTCAGGCGGTTCTATGAAAAAAAGGGGGCTGTTTCATTTGCTCGTAAATGAAACACCCCCGTCGACGTTTTGCTCCTCGGCTCACGCCTCGGTTTTGTCATATTGTTAGACAATAAGCGTTCGCCTGTCCGGACAAAACCGCAAAAGTCGCGCAAAACGGACGGGATCCCGACCATCCGTTTTGCGGG
>JAFTCT010000088.1 GCA_017454525.1 Clostridia bacterium | reverse complement strand
CGACGCCGATATATGCGCCTACGCTCTTTCTTCTTCATTACAGCGGCGATAAGATAAAAAACAGCGTGCTGTTTTGGCTGGTGACAACGCTTCTCAGCTTGTACTTCATTATGCTGGCGGCCGCTCAGTTCACGGACGTCTTCTACTACGTAACGCCCGACAATCAGTTTATCCGGGGTCCGTTATGGGCGTTGTGGATGACGCCCCTTGCGGTGTGTATGATCCTCAATACGACGGGTTTGTTCTACAGAGTAAAAAAGCTCCCGAGAAAGAATTTTATCGCTCTTCTTATCTACTTACTGTACATGACTGCGATGATACTGACTCATTTGTTCTATTACGTTGAAGCGCCGATCGTGATCGGTATGGCGCTTTTCGCGCTTATATCGTTCGTTCTGATCCTCTCGGATAATATGGATAGCCATATCCGTAAGGAGTATAAGATCGCCCATCAGCGCGCCGGGATCATGGTGCTTCAGATGCGGCCTCATTTCATCTTCAATACGATGATGGGCATATATTATCTCTGTGATCAGGACCCCCAAAAAGCAAAGAAGGTCACGTTGGATTTCACCTCTTACCTGCGGAAGAACTTCGCCGCCATCGCAAGCGAGGAGCCCGTACCGTTCAGTGACGAACTCGAGCATACCCGCGCCTACCTCGCGGTCGAGCAGGCGCAGTTTGAAGACACCCTCTTTGTTGACTTCAATACGCCGTACAGATCCTTCCGCGTGCCTCCGCTGACGCTGCAGCCCATCGTGGAGAACGCCGTAAAACACGGTATGAAATCAAGCAATGACCCGATCCACATTACTATCGTTACAAGACACACGAATAATGCCGTCGAGATCATTGTTGAAGATGACGGGGTCGGCTTCGATCCGGCCGGACATGCCGATGACAACGACCCTCATATCGCTTTGAACAATATAAAAGAGCGGCTTAAAATGACGTGCAACGGCAAAATGACTATCGCGCCGCGCGACGGCGGCGGGACGTTGGTGAAAATAACGATCCCGACCCCGGACATACAATAACAATATGACAAAACCGAGGCGTGAGCCGAGGAGCAAAACGTCGACGGGGCTGTTTCATTTGCCTGCAAATGAGCAGCCCCCCGCAAAACGGATGGTCGGGATCCCGTCCGTTTTGCGCGACTTTTGCGGTTTTGTCCGGACAGGCGAACGCTTATTGTCTGACAATATGACAAAACCGAGGCGTGAGCCGAGGAGCAAAACGTCGACGGGGGTGTTTCATTTGGCGCAAATACGCCAAATGAAACACCCCCTTTGTATGGGACTATTTTTACAGCCCCTTTTCCGCTGACGCGCGTCGATAAGGCGATAAGGCGTTTTCCGCCGTCAACGTAAAAATTGTGTTGCAAATCCGATAAAATTGTGCTATAATATAATTTGTGGATTTATGTGCCCGAGATGCGAACGATCACGAAAGAGAAGTCAGATGATACAGCGAGAGAAAGTGCTGATCCCGCAGGACGAGATCGCAAAACAGTTTAATTTCATGCAGGCGGTCGCGCGCCTCAACGAGGGAAAAGAAAAGTACGCGACTGTGAAGACCTACGGCTGTCAGCAGAACGAAGCGGATTCCGAGCGACTTGCCGGAATGCTTGTGAAAATGGGGTATATACTCACCGAAAACGAGCAGGCAAGCGATCTGATCCTTGTGAACACCTGCGCCGTCCGGGAGCACGCCGAACTCAAGGCGCTGTCGATCACCGGACAGTATAAGCATCTCAAGGAAAAGAACAGGGATCTGCTGATCGGTATGTGCGGCTGCATGGTATCGCAGGAGCACAGAAAAGAGGACGTGAAGAATAAATATCCCTACGTCGATTTCGTTTTCGGTACGTCCATGCTTTACAAGTTTCCGGAGATCCTTTATACGAAGATCAGGAGCGGGAAGAGACAGTTCTGCCTTGACGACAGCGAGGGGAATATCGCCGAGGGGCTTCCGGTCGCAAGAGAGAGCCGCTTCAAAGCGTGGGTGTCGATCATGTACGGCTGCAACAATTTCTGTACATACTGCATCGTTCCTTACGTGCGCGGGAGAGAGCGGAGCAGGGAGCCCGACGCGATCCTTGAGGAGGTCCGCTTGCTTGTCAAGGACGGCGTGAAGGAGATCACGCTCCTCGGGCAGAACGTGAACTCCTACGGTAAAGATCTTCCGTCGCCCGTCAGTTTCGCCGAACTTCTCGACCGGATCTGCGCGCTCGAGGGGGATTTCACGGTACGGTTCATGACCAGTCATCCCAAGGACGCGACGAAGGAACTGATCGACGTGATGGCGGAGAACCAAAAGATCGCGAAGGCGTTCCACCTGCCGCTCCAGTCGGGCTCGGACCGGATATTAAGTCTGATGAACCGGCATTACACGGCGGAACACTATCTCGGTCTTGTGGACTATATGCGGAAGAAAATGCCCGATATCGCGCTGACGAGCGATATCATCGTCGGTTTTCCCGGAGAAACGGAAGAGGATTTTCAAAAGACGCTCGAAGTGCTCGGGAAGGCGGAATACGACAATATCTATTCGTTCATTTACTCCCGGCGCGTCGGTACGCCCGCCGCGTCGATGCCCGATCAGATCCCCCCGGAGGTTTCACGGGAGCGCTTTGCGCGGCTGATCGACCGGCAGATGGAGATCTCGAACCGGAAGAATAAGGATTATACCGGCACGCTTCTTCGCGTTCTGGTGGAGGGACGAAGCAAAACCGACGAAACGAAACTCACCGGAAGAAGTGAAAAGAACCGACTCGTGCATTTTGAGGGCGACGACGCGCTGATCGGTACGTACGCCGACGTTCTCATCACGAAGACCGAAACCTTTGCGCTGTTCGGCGAACTGAAAAAGAATTGAAATGAAGGGACGCAATAATGGAAATGTTTGAAATGGCAAGACTTCTCGGTCTTGCGATCAGGGAAAGCGATGAAGGAAAACGCCTCGAAGCGGCAAAAAAGGCGTATGAAGAGGACGAAAAGATCGTTGCGCTCACAACGGAATTCGACGTACAGCAGAAGGCGCTCGCCTCTCTTGCCGCCGACAGGGACGCAGACGCCGCGCTGATCGAAGGTATTCAGGCAAGACTGTCGGAAATCTACGATCAGGTCCTTGAAACAGAGGTATACAAGTCCTACGAGCAGGCGCAGAAGGAACTGGGCGTGCTGACGGACAGGATCACCACGATCATCATGGCGCAGGTCAACGGCACGCCCGCAGGATGCACGCACGACTGCTCGACCTGCGGAGGATGTCATTGAATTCGCAGCCGCAAAGCAAAAAAACGCAGGAGAGATGAGAATATGGCACTCTCACCGATGATGCAGCAGTATCAGGAGATCAAGAAACAATATCCTGACGCCCTGATTTTTTACCGTCTCGGAGACTTTTACGAGATGTTTTTTGACGACGCCAAAACGGCGTCGAAGGAGTTGGAACTGACCCTCACGGGGCGCGACTGCGGTCTTGAGGAGCGCGCGCCGATGTGCGGCGTACCCTATCACGCGGCGGACGGATATATCGGGAAACTGGTCGGGAAAGGGTATAAGATCGTTATTTGCGAACAGGTCGAGGATCCGAAACTCGCGCAGGGGCTGGTAAAGCGCGACGTCGTGCGCATCGTGACGCCCGGAACGGTCACCGACAATACCCAGCTCAACGAGAACGAACACAACTATATCTGCGGGATCTGTATTCTTGACGGCGTGACGGCGCTTGCGGCGATCGACGTATCGACGGGAGACGTCAACGGCACCTGCTTCAGTTCGGATTGCGCCGACAGGATCGTCAACGAACTCGCGGTGTACACGCCGCGCGAAGTGATATTCAACGTTTCCTGCGACTCGTGCGGGGAGATCCGGGATTATGTCCGGGACCGCCTCCACGCGAAGGTGTACGACCGGATGCCCTGCTTCGACAGGGAGACCGCGATTCCGGCGTTCTCCAAATTCATCGGGAATACGTCGCAGTATCCCGACGAGGACTATCCGGTCATCACCGCGATCGGCGGATTGGTGTCTTATATCGCGGGGTCGCTCTGTTCGAGCGTTTTCCGCGCAAAGAACGTCAACATCTACAGGGAAGGTCAGTACCTTTCCATGGACAGCAGCACGCGCCGGAATCTCGAACTCTGCCGGGCGATGCGCGACGGAGAGAAGAAGGGAAGTCTTCTGTGGGTGCTCGACCGCACGAAGACGGCTGTCGGCGGAAGACTGCTCAGACAGTTTATCGAACAGCCGCTCGTCAATCAGAGAAAGATCCTCCGGCGGCAGGGCGCCGTCGCGGAACTCTATGACAACTATATCCTGCGCTCCGAACTTCAGGAGGTGCTGTCGGGCGCAGGAGATCTTGAACGATTGATGACCAGGGTCTGCTGCGGGACCGCGGGCGGCAAGGAACTGCGCGCGATCGCGAATACGCTCAAACTGCTTCCGCAGCTTCGCGCGCTGATCGCGGGCTGCGAGAGCGAGGCGCTGAAGGATCTGTACGGGCATCTTGATCCGCTTATCGACCTGTGCGGACTTCTTGACAGCGGGATCAAGGACGATCCGCCCTTTTCGATCCGCGAGGGCGGATTCATCAAAGAGGGATACAGCGCGGAGGTCGACCGCTGCCGGGATATCATGTATAACAGCGGCGCGCTGCTCAAAAAAATCGAGGAGCGCGAAAAGGAGCGCCTCGGCACGAAGAACGTCAGGGTCGGCTATACCAAGGTCTTCGGCTATTACATCGAGATCTCCAAGGCGGCGAACAGCGCGATCACCTTACCCGCCGACTATATCCGCCGCCAGACGCTGACGACGGGCGAGCGCTATATCACGGAGGAACTGAAACAACTTGAAACGACGATCCTCAGCGCCGCGGATAAGGACGCGGCTCTTGAACTCGAACTGTTCGGCGGGTTCTGCGCAAAATTGACGGAGCAGCTTGATAAACTGCGCGCCGCCGCGGCTTTCATCGCGGAGATCGACGTTTACGCCTCGTTGTCTTCCGTCGCCGCCGATAACGGGTACGTTTGTCCCGAGGTGACCTACGGGGACGAGATCGTGATCAAGGACGGCAGACACCCCGTCGTTGAAAAATTCATGCGCGACGCCGCGTTCGTGCCGAACGATACGCGTCTCGACACCCGCTACAATAAACTGCTCATCATCACCGGCCCCAACATGGCGGGCAAATCGACTTATATGCGTCAGGTCGCGCTAATCACGCTGATGGCGCAGATCGGATCGTTCGTTCCCGCGTCCGAAGCGCAGATCGGCATCGTGGACAAGCTCTTCACAAGGATCGGCGCGTCAGACGACCTCTCGTCCGGAACGTCGACGTTCATGCTTGAGATGAACGAGGTCGCGGCGATTCTGAAGAACGCGACGAAACGGTCCCTGATCATCTACGATGAGATCGGAAGAGGAACGTCCACCTATGACGGCATGTCTATCGCCAAAGCCGTCGCAGATTATACGGCTTCGAAGAAACTGGGCGCCAAAACGCTCTTCGCTACGCATTATCACGAACTGACGGCGATGGCGTCGCCCGAAAAAGGGATCGTGAACTGTCATATCGCCGCAAAGAAAAAGGGCGATACGCTCGTTTTTCTGCGCAAGATCCTGCCGGGCGCCGCGGACGACAGTTACGGCATCGAAGTCGCCAAGCTCGCCGGCGTGCCCGCCGAAGTGATCAAGGACGCGCGCACGGCGTTAAAGGAACTTGAAGAGAAGGGCGTCTCCGTCAAAGCGCCCGAAACGAAGGAAAGCGACAATATGACGATCGACAATTATCTCGAAAACAGCGTTTGCGAAAAGATCCGGTCTCTGCAGACCGATATGCTGACGCCGCTCGAGAGTCTGACGATCCTCTATGAACTGAAAAAAATGCTCGGCTGACGGCTGCCGGGCAATCTGTCGAAAGGAGGGACGCACTGTGCAGACCATCAATATTCTCGACTTTTCCGTTGCCAATCTGATCGCGGCGGGCGAAGTTGTCGACAGACCCGCGTCGGTCGTCAAGGAACTGATCGAAAACGCCGTGGACGCGGGCGCAAAGGAAATCACGGTCGAGATCAGGCGCGGCGGCGTCGGTTACGTCCGCGTGACCGACAACGGCAAGGGAATGTCGCGCGACGACGCGGAGATCTGCATTCTGCGCCACGCGACCAGTAAGATCAGGAACGCGGAAGATCTCGACGCGATCACAACGCTCGGCTTCCGCGGCGAAGCGCTTGCGGCGATCTCTTCTGTGTGTCAGATGTCGATCGTCACCAAACGCGCCGCGGACGAAACGGGGACGCAGGTCCTCTGCGACTGCGGCAGGATCACCGAGGTCGGCGACGTCGGCACAAAGAACGGCACCACGGTCATCGTGAAGGAACTCTTCGCCAACGTTCCCGCGCGCAGAAAGTTCCTGAAGCGCGACCAGTCCGAGGGCATGGCGTGCGCCGCGGTCGTGGAAAAGGAAGCGATGGCGCATCCCGAGATCGCCTTCACCTTTCAGTCCGACGCGACGGTGCGGCTGAAAACGACGGGAGACGGAAAACTCTTTAACGCGATATACGCGCTGCTCGGAAGAGACTTCGCAAACAAACTCATTAAGGTCAACGGAAAAAGCGAAGCGGTCGACGTCTTCGGCTATATCGGCAGACCGGATAACGTTCGCGCAAACAGGAATTATCAGAATTTCTTCATCAACGGACGCTACGTCAAATCGCGCACCGCGACCGCGGCTGTTGAGCAGGCGTATTCCTCGTTCATGGAAAGCGAGAAATTCCCCTGCTGCGTTCTGAATATTGTGATCCACCCTTCGCTCGTCGACGTGAACGTTCATCCGACGAAGCTTGAAGTGAAGTTTTCAAATGAAAAAGTGATTTTCGACGCCGTTTATCTCGCGGTGCGCAATGCGCTGCTCACGGATATGACGCGCCCCGAAATGCAGCTCGAAAAGAAGGATATTTCTCATAAGGCGATCGAGACTTACAACTCGTTTGCGCCGGTATACGACAGGATTGACGGCGAAAAGAGCGAACAGACCGCGTTTTTCAGACGTCCTGAAACGGCGGAAGCGGTCGAGAGCCGTCCCGGAACGGGCACGGACGCCAAAAAAGCGCCTTATGACGATCTTCCGTTTGTTTTCGAGGATCTTGTCAGACAGATCGAGCGCGAGAGCGCGCCGTCTCCGGAGGCGGGAACGAACGGCGCTTCCGCCGCGCCCGCAGATACCGCGAAGCGCGCTTCCGCGGAAGCGGGAACGCCCGTTTCCGACGCTTGCCGTATTCCCGGAACGCCGTCGGGAAGAGGCGGCTTCCGGATGCCGACCTTTGAGGGAGAAGCGCTGACGTTTGAAAAAGAAACTCAAAGAACCGGCGCCGCCCCTCTGTCGGAAGATGCGGGGAACGTCGGCGACATAAAGGACAACGCCGTCAGTACGGACACTCAGACTTCCGCCGGCGGCGAAGACGACCGGAAGATCGGCGAGGACGGCTTCAAACTGCTCGGCGTGGCTTTCGATACCTATATCCTCGCGCAGATCGGCGACAAACTGATGATCATCGACAAACACGCGGCGCACGAAAGACTGCTCTTTGAGAAGATGAAAGCGAACATGGCGCGCTCCGACGCGCGCGCAACGCAGCTGCTGCTGATCCCCGAAACGCTGCACGTCGGCTATGAGGAGAGAAACGCGGCGATCGCGTACAAACCGGAGCTTGAGGCGGCGGGCTATACGTTTACGACCGAGGAATTCGGTTCGACCGTCGAACTGACCGGTATTCCCGGACAGGTCGACAAGGAAACGGCGCTGGCGGTTTTCGAAGAGATGCTCTCGAAACTGTCTTCCGGGGAGGGAGACGTGGAGGTCTCGAGACAGAACGGCTTTGAGCGGGCGCTGTACACCGCGTCCTGCAAAGCGGCGATGAAGGGCGGCAGAAACGACGGCGACGAGCACGCGGAATACCTGATCCGCGAGCTTTTGCGGCTGCCGGATATCCGCTACTGCCCGCACGGAAGACCGGTCGCTTTCGAGATCCCCAAGGGCAGCATCGAACATAAATTCAAGAGAAGTTGACGGACAACGGAGAGCGTATATGTTCAAAGTACTTTTGACCGAAGGAAAAGCAAGAAGAGGCGTGATGGAAACGGTGCACGGCACGATACAGACGCCGGTTTTCATGAACGTCGGAACGAGCGCGGCGATACGCGGCGGCGTTTCAACGCGCGATTTGAAGGAGATCGGCTGTCAGGTGGAACTGTCCAATACCTATCATCTGCATATCCGTCCGGGAGACGAGCTGATCTTCCGTCTGGGCGGTATTCACCGCTTCTTCAACTGGGACAGACCCGTTCTCACCGATTCCGGCGGTTTTCAGGTCTTTTCGCTTGCAAAACTGCGCAGGATCAAGGAGGAGGGCGTGTATTTCCAGTCGCATATCGACGGTAAAAAAATCTTTATGGGACCGGAGCAGTCGATGCAGATCCAGTCTCACCTCGCTTCGACGATCGCGATGGCGTTCGACGAATGCGTCGAGAATCCCGCGGAATACCCGTACGTCAAAAGATCCTGCGACCGGACCTACAGATGGCTTCTGCGCTGTAAGGACGAACTGGCGCGGCTGAATTCTCTGCCGTCCACGATCAACAAGAAACAGATGCTGTTCGGCATCAATCAGGGAAGCACCTACAAGGATCTGCGCATCGAACATATGCAGAAGATCGCGGAGCTCGACCTTGACGGCTATGCGATCGGCGGTCTCGCGGTGGGAGAAAGCGCCGAGGAGATGTATGAGACCATTGAAACGGTCGAGCCCTACGCGCCCGCCGACAAGCCGCGTTACCTGATGGGCGTCGGCACGCCGGTCAATATCCTCGAAGCGGTATACCGGGGCGTCGATTTTTTCGACTGCGTGATGCCCAGCCGCAACGCGCGGCACGGCAATCTGTTCACCTGGAAGGGAAAAATGACGCTGCTCAACGAATCGTTCTACAGCGATCCGCGACCCATAGATCCCGACTGCGGATGCCCCGCCTGCAGATACTACAGCCGCGCCTACATCCGCCATCTTTTCAAGGCGAAAGAAATGCTCGGTATGCGTCTCGCCGTTCTTCACAATCTGTATTTCTACAATGAACTGATGCAGAAGATCCGCGATGCGCTGGATGAGGGCAGATATACCGAGTTCTATAAAAAGTACGTCCCGATCCTCGGCGGCAGGATCGGATGAACCGATCGCGCGGAGGGAACCGTGTCAAAGGATTACGACGCATTCAAAGATATATTCCTGTCGTTAAAGAAACTGTTTTCCCGGCTGTTCGGGTATGTCAGGACAGGAACCGACCGTCTGAAAACCGTCGGGTCGAAACTGCGCTACCGCTCCTCCCTCTATTACCGCGCGACGGCGCGTCCCTATGAACTTCTCGTACGCTCGAAGGGCGCGTACGGAGAGTACCTGCTCTATGACCGGCTTCGCCGCGTCAAGGGCAGATGGCTTTTTAACGTCTACCTGCCGAAGAAGGAGGAAACGACGGAGATCGACGCGCTTCTGATCTGCAAAAGAGGGATCTTCGTTTTTGAGTCCAAGAATTTTGCCGGAAGGATCTACGGACGCGCAGACGCAAAGGAATGGTATCAGACCGTTATGACCGGAAAAGGGATCGCAAAACAGCGCTTTTTCAATCCGATCATGCAGAACGGCGCGCACAAACGCGCGCTGGATATGCTGATCGGAGAGGACTGTCCCGTTTACCCGGTCGTCGTATTCGGCAGAGGGTGCCGGCTGATGATCCCGCCGGAGGAATATGACCCGAACGTGATGACGACTCTGGACCGTTTGCCCTCGTTTCTGAAAAAATTCCGGGGCGGACTGTCCGACGGGCAGATCGACGGTCTGTATTCCCGGCTTCTGCCCTATACGCAGGTTTCCGACGGGGAAAAGAAGAAGCATATCGCCTACGCAAAGGAAAGATACCGCTGATGGCGTTCGCCGCGGCGGTTTCTTAACGATCACCGAAAGGAAGAGTGTTGAATTTGAAAACGAGAACTTCAAAGGATCTGACGGTCGGACGGCTGATTCCGGGCATTATTCTTTTTGCTCTTCCCCTGATCGCGACGGGCGTTTTGCAGTTGGCGTTCAACGCCGCCGATCTGATCGTCGTCGGGCAGTTCTCTCCGAACGGAAAGGTCGATATCGGCGCGATCGGCGGTACGGCGCCGCTGATCAATCTGATCGTCAATCTGTTCATGGGTCTTTCCGTCGGTACGGCGGTGTACGTTGCGCGGTATATCGGCGCGAAAGACGACGAAAAGACCTCGCAGACCGTTCACACTTCTGTTGCCGTTTCGCTGATCGGCGGCGTGATCTGCTTTTTCGTCGGCTTTATCTTTGCCGACGATCTGCTGATGATGATGGGAACGATCGACGAGTATATAGAGCTGTCAACCCTCTATATGCGGATCTACTTTATCGGGATCCCCGCGTCGCTTGTCTACAATTTCGGCGCCGCGATCCTGCGCGCAGGAGGGGATACCTTTCACCCGCTTCTGTTCCTCACGATCTCGGGCGTTGCAAACGTGATACTGAATCTCGTGATGGTCCTGCTGTTCAAGAAGAGCGTGGACGGCGTGGCGATCGCTTCGAGCGTTTCGCAGTACATCGCGGCGCTTCTCGTCGTGTTTCATCTTGCGTTCAGAGTCAGAGGCGGCTGCCGTCTGTATTTCAAAAAGATCCGCATCCACCGTCCAAGGCTCTTTGAGATAATGCGCATCGGGATCCTCGCGGGCGTTCAGGGCTCTCTTTTCTCGATCTCCAACGTCATTATCCAGTCTGCCGTGAATTCATTCAAACTGCCTGCCATCGTGACGGGAAGCGTTGCCTCCGGCAGTATTGAAGGGTTCATTTACGTCGCGATGAACAGTTTTCATCACGCGGCGCTCTCGTTTGTCGGTCAGCATATCGGCGCCGGAAAACCCGGAAAGATCGGCAGGATCACGGCGCACTGTATTTGGATGGTCACCGCAGTCGGCGTCGGGCTGGGGCTGATCGCGTTCTTCTTCGGACGGCCGCTGCTCAGACTTTACGTCGGCGGGGAAGCCGACGGCACGACCGAAACGGTTCTGCAGTACGGGATGATCCGGTTATCGACGATCGCTCTGACGTATTTCACCTGCGGGATCATGGACGTGTTCAGCGGCGTACTGCGCGGCATGGGCGCCTCTCTTGCGCCGACGCTGATCTGTCTTGTCGGCGTGTGCGGCGTGCGGATCCTGTGGATCTTCACCTATTTTCAGAGTCATCACGATTTTCTGGTGCTCTTTCTCTCATATCCGATCTCCTGGGTGCTGACTCTGCTCGCACAGTTTGCGTACTACCTGTATCTGAAGAGAAAGGTGACGGCAAAATACGCCCGAGCGGTCGAAAGCGAGGCGCCGGCGAATGCTTGAACGGGCTTATATTGAGATCACGAACGTCTGCAACCTCTTTTGTTCCTTCTGTCCGAAGACCCGCCGGGAAGCGTCGTTCATGAGCGTGGAGGATTTCACGCTTTACGCGCGGAAACTGCGCGCATATACCGATTGCTTCTGCCTTCACGTAATGGGGGAACCGCTTTTGCACAGCCGGCTCGACGCGATCCTTTCGGTTTGCGACGTTCTTCGGGCGCGCGTGATCCTGACGACCAACGGAACGATGCTGAGGGAGCGCGGCGATATCCTGCTTGCGCATCCGTCGGTCTATAAGGTGCAGATCTCGCTGCACTCCTTTGAAGCCAACGGCGCTTCGTCCTCCGGATCATATTTCACGGACTGCTTTGACTTCGCGCGCCGGTCCTCCGAGCGGGGGATCATCACGGTATTGCGGCTGTGGAATATCGACGGCAGGGAAGAGGGATACAATGATAAGAACGACGAAATACTGAAACGGCTCCGCGACACGTTTTCGGGATTCTGGGCGCCGAATAAGCGCGGGTACTGCATAAGGGAGAAACTCTATCTCGAATATGACGAGCGCTTCGTATGGCCGGCTCCGGACGGAAAGATCCTGTCCGAGAGCGGCAGATGTCACGCGATCGGAAAACAGATCGCCGTGCTGTGCGACGGCACCGTCGTGCCGTGCTGTCTTGACCGTGAAGGCGTGATCAGACTGGGCGATCTCAAACGGGACGACGTCGATACCGTACTTTCGTGCCCGCGCGCGAAAGCGATGACGAAGGGCTTTGAAGAATCGGGTGCGTTCAGCGAAGTGCTCTGCAAGACCTGCGGATACGCCGACCGGTTCCGCAGGTGAACCGCGTCGCGGCATTATGTGAGGAAATAATAAAAGAGCGGAAACCCGCTTCGGGGGTTCCGCTCCTTTATTATCTGTACGTTTGTCAGATCTTGACGACTTCCGCTTCGGGAGCGTTCTTCTTGACGCTTTCGATGCCGTTGAAGCAGCTCTGCTTGGTCACGTAACCTTCGGAGGTCGCGATGGTCTCGCCGTTTCTGGCCTTCAGTCTGAATCTGAATTCACCTTTCTTGTCGGTGTAGACTTCAAACTTCGGGTGCTTCTTGGTCTCGAAGCCCTCTACGGTCTGGTCTTCGATCTCGCCGACGGAGCATTTCTTGACGCTCTCGATGCCTTTTTTGCAGGACGCTTCGGAAGAGTAAACTTCGGAAGTAGCGATCACTTCGCCGTTGCCCGCCTTCAGATCGAATTTGATGCCGGTAGCGGTCTCTTTAATAACGAATTTTCCCATGATTGCACACCTTTCATAGTATTTGGACGGTTTCGTCCTGCTTCATTCTAACATAAAAGAAGCGGTTTGTCAACACAAATGGAAAAAAGTTATAAAAAGTCGTCTTTCCGGTCAACTCAAAGGTTTACGATCACGAACGACGATCGCTCGCTCGTCGCGTAATTGCCGGCGGCGTCGCGGATCACCGCGCTCTCAACGATGAATTCCCCGGGAACGGCGCCGCGGATACGGTAGCTGACTTCGATCTCGAAATCATAATCGGGACAGTCGTTTTTGTATCCCCGGTCGTGCGCGTCCTTGTTGTAAACGCTGAGATATCCGCGCATATTCTGACCGCTTGACGAGTACATTCCGCAATAGATCCGGATCGGCGCGCCGTATCCGGTGGAACTGTGGGAACCGCCGCTGCGCTGCGTTTCGATCGTGAGGTAGCGCGCGCCCGCCGGAATGAAGTCCTCGATGCCGAAGGATTCGCAAACGCGGTTCGACGTGCCTTTGATCTTCAGACGAACGGTATAAACGTTTTCGCCGGTCTGTTTTACGGTCTTTTCAATGTTCAGACGATTTGCGGCGTCCCCCGCGGATTTTGCGTCCT
Source organism: Clostridia bacterium (assembly GCA_017454525.1). Taxonomy (GTDB): domain Bacteria; phylum Bacillota; class Clostridia; order Oscillospirales; family CAG-272; genus UBA11512. The sequence goes on along the minus strand of JAFTCT010000088.1, from coordinate 32,283 downwards.
CAAGCGTGCCGGTGTAGGCGGCGCACACCGCGATCCCGCTGTCGAAGGACGTGACTTTGAATGCGTCGAATTCCTTTTTGTCAAGAACGACGGTCACTCTGCGCATCCCGCGCACCGCGACGGTTTTCTCCTCGCCGCCGATCTGATAGGTGATCTTCTTTTCTTCGGTATCCGCGACGTTCAGGAAATGCGTAAGATAGGAGGCGAGTCCGATAAGCCCCCGTTCGCTGTCCGTCATGTTCGTGGTGATGAAGCGCGCCATCAGTTCCGCGCTTTTCTTATCTGCGCGCGCGGCGGCGATCAGGGCAAGTTCCGTCAGGAATATTTCTTCGTCCCTGCTGTCGGCTTGAAGAAACGCCGTACCGTAGGTCTCGTTGACCTTGCCGCACTGTCCGAAAACGTGATCGAGTACCTCCTTTGCGCTTCCGTAATCGCCGAGTGAGGCAAACGCCATGGCGAGATAGAGTTTGGCTTCGGTCGGAAAATTCCCGGCGCTCTCCGCGACAGAAAGCGCGGTGCCGAGGACCGGCTCTCCGAGCGCCGCGAGGGCGGCGACAGAGGAGCAGAGTTCAACGGCGCTGATCTTTTTGCCGCCGTTCAGTTTGGATGAGTAAGCGCTGACCATCCGTTCTTTTGCATAGTCGTCAAAGAGCGACGCATCGACTGACAGGATCCTTGCGGTCAGTTCCGCATCGACCTCGCCGTACGGGAAAAGCGGCAGCAATATTCTTGCGCGATCTTTCAGCGCTTCAGACAATTCCTTCACTTCATAAGTCTCATTGTCAGAAAAGAGTTTTCCGTTCGCTGCGGCCGTGAAGTATTTCGCCGCGAGCACGTCCGTACGCTCGGAATTGAGATAACGCAGATACCGCGAAACTACGGCAAAGAGGGAGAAGGAGGCGTTTGCATCGTAGAAGGTGAGCGTCACGGGGAAGAGAACGGGTTTCAGTTCACCGATCCCGTCCGGCGTGACCTCTTTTCTGACGGATGCGGCAGCCGCGCTTGTCACGACGCTGAATTTCGTGCGCAGGGCGTCGGTATTCTCTGCGCACTGTGCGAACACGCAGAGTGAATACTGTCCTTCACCGATCTTTCCCAAATTGATGAAGGCGCGCTGACCGGGGGCAAATTCCGCGTTTTCCGTTTTGACGACGGCGTCGTTCTCGTCGCGCAGTTCTGCGCGGCAGCTGACGTTTCCGTCGACGGTCCCGACTGCTTTGATGAGGAAGGAGACGTCGTCTCCCTTCACGAACACGGAGGGCACGGATACGGAAAGATAGAAGGGAAGCGTGCAGATGACGTCGCTCGACGCGTTGCCGGCGCGCAGATCCGAGAGGCGCTCGCCGGAACCGTGTACGCCGCAGCAGGTGATGCGCCAGGCGGTCATGTTGTCGGGAACGGTAAAGATCAGCACGCCTTCACCCTTTGCGTTAAGGGGGACGAGTCTGAACTCGGGATTATCCTTGAAGATCTCCCTTAAATAGAAGGAAGTTTCCGAACCGTTTTCTTCGATCGCAAGTCCTTCTGCGGCGCCGGGTTGAGGGGCGTCCTCAGCCTCTCTGTTGCTGAGATCGCCGTTTGTTCCTGAACTGTATCGGTACAGAGGGAACAGCGACTTTCCGACAGTTTTGTCTCCGATCCTGTAATCCGCATAGGACATCCCGACCGCCGCCGGCAGACGGGGCGCGTCGGTAAGGGCGGAATGACTGTAACTTGAGAAAAGCGAAGAAAGAATATTTACATTCTGTTCCCCGAGGGCGAAGCACGCTTCGTCCACGATGCTGACGAGGATATTCGTCAGCGAAGAGGAGGGATCCGCCTTGATCCTGATCGTCGCCTTTTCGCCCGGTCTGTAAACCGCTTTGTCGGCGGTGACTTCGATAACGGCTTTGGCTGCGTTGGCGTAATCGTAGCTCAGTTTTGCATTCCCCTTGAGATAGAATCCCGTTTCTTTGTCGGGGTAATAGACGGTGACGTCGGTGCGCGGAAGCATTTTCTCCTCAATTACGCCGTTTGCGCCGTTTCCGACCGTGTAACCGATGATCCCGTCCGCTCCGGAAAAGATATAGAGCGTATTCGCGGCCGCCGTACCATAGTCGTATGCCTTCACCTCGTAGTTATCGCCGTAAAGGTAAGCGTTTTTATCGGTCTTTACGGATAAACGGTCCCGATATTCGGAATTATACGCGTTTCCGGAGGAAGCGTCGTAGCGGTAACTGTACGTTTGGTGACCGTCGCTGTATTCGACGGCGTAACTGTAGCGAACGTACGGATCGCTGCTTTCGACGTACGAAAGGCGCGCTTTGCCGTTGACAAAGGAAACGTTCTCTGTTTTTTCTGTCGAGTTGAACGAGGAATAGGACCAGGTGGTGTACTTTCTCTTATTGAAAGGATCATATTTCTTGATTTCTTTTTTTACGGTCGTCGTCTTGATCAGGCTGACGGTAACGCTGCCCGACGCGGCTTTTCCGACCGTGTTGTCGGGAAAACCGGAGAGATCGCGTTTGTTCAGCGTCAGCACGATCCCGTCGCTTTCGCGCGCGGAGGCGTAAACGTAATCGGAATGGAAATAGGGAAGATGCGCGCCGACGGTGAGCGTTTGCGTTTCAAAGCCGACGAGTTCAGCCCACAGCCAGAGTTCAAGCGGATCGGTGCCGTACGCCTTCGGGATACCGGCTGATATACTGAAGGAGATCTCGCCGTTTTTGTCGGTGATACCGTCGTTTTCAACATGAGGGGTCGAAGACGTCGTCCCGACGTAGTAACGGAAATCGAATGTCAGACCTTGCGCAGGCGTACCGTCAAAATACGACGCCTTCAGTTTTCCGGTCAGCGTTTCTCTGTAACTGCCGAAAGGCGCGTCGAAGGAAACGGTCGCTTTCACCACCGGTTTCTCCTCGTCGGTGATCCTGACGTAATGCGCGCAGACGGTGCGGTCGTTATCATCAACGATACAAAGGGAGACGCCGTATCTGCCGGATTTTTCATAGGAGAAAGAGCCGGAAAAACTGCCGTCGTCCGATACCGTCACCGGCTGACGGATGCCGGACGTCCCTGCTTTCACGTAGAGTTTCTCCGGAAGCTGCCCGCCGTTTGCGGCGACGAGAAATCCGAAGAAGTTGACCGTATCGCTCTGGAAGTAGACTTCGCGGTCGGTATACATATACCTGAGCAGGATCTCGTCGCCGTGTTCTTCTTTAGAAGAGAAGGACAATAACAGTTCGTCTTCACCCTTTTTCACAAGGATCAGCGCGGCGTTGTTGTTCTGCGTGTCGACGACCGCGACGCCTTGTCGGTCGGTGACGGAAACGATCTTTGAAAAGTTCTCCGTATTGTCCGCGTTCCAGTAATTCTGCGCTTTGTAGGCATAACCCGAAAGGGAAGCGTCCGGAACGGGGTTTCCGGAAAGGTCGGTCACGAAAACGAGCGCTTTGCCGTCAACGGAGGGCGTGACGGCGTTAAGGGTGCTGATCTGAATATACGTATAGGCGGTGAGGCGGTGTTTGCCCGAGATCAGACCGGCTGAGAGCGTTGCGTCGAGTTTCAGAAGATAAATGCCGCTTTTCAGGTCTGTCCCGAAGTTGACGAGCGTGTTCATAAGGTATCTGCTTTCGCCGTCTTTTGTGGACGCTGTGTTCTCGATTTCCGTGATCTTTTCAAGTTTTGAAAGATCGTAGGAATATCCGTCGTACCACTGTTCGCCCGCGTGCTCCTCATGATCCCTTGCGACTTCAAGGGCGTACTCATAGGATGGGAAACGGTAAAGCGTCGACAGGACGGTCAGATCCCCCTCGATATCGTTGAAGCGGAAGCAGCAAGGGATCACCGCGTCTTTTCCCGGCGCAAAACGGTATGCGAGCGCGGAGCCGAAAGCATTGCACAAGGCGTAGTCCGGAATTTCAGACATACGTGAGAAACTGACCGTGAAAAACGAAGATTTTCCGTAGGAGCTGTCGGACTCTTCCGTATCGCAGGTGCGGAATCTGACCGAGCGCGCTTCCTTGAGTACGGCGCCTGAGCGAGCGGGCAGACCGGCTTCCGCCGTTACGGTATAGACCGTGGATTTCTCAAGAGACGCCGACGGAACGAACGCCAGCGTTTTGCCGTCGGGATAGAGATAAAAATTGCCGGAGGTCTTCGGAGAGACCTTCACATACCGGTCGAAATCGACGTTTTCGAGAACTTCCGTAAAGGTGATCTCGATCCCGGTGTCGACCGGAGCGTTCGTGACGCGGTCTGCCGGAAGAAAACTCTTGACGTCGAAATCGGCAACGGTCTGAAAGGCGTAGGAGATCGCGGGATTCGCGGGATCCCCGACCGTCAGACGGTAGAGCGCGCCCCGGTCGAATTTCCCCGCCGCGGGCGACAGTTCAAAGAGCCGTTCGTCGAGTTTCCGCAGAGAGACGTCCGTTTCGGGGGAGACGGAAAGATACTCCGCCAACAGTCCGGCGTCACAGTCCTGCGCCGTTTCGATCCGGAATACGCTGTCCGGCTCGATCAGGCGGTCGGTCGTGCCGTTGGCGGTGATCTTCACTTCTTTGAGAGGATCCGGCAGGTCTGCGACCGCGTCGCTCTTCTGCGCTTCGCCCGAGAGCGGGATCGCATCCTTACCGATATCGCGATAATCCTCCGGCTTGCGGTTCGCAAAGACGGCGGCGACGCCCGTTACAAGTACGGCGACGAGCAGGACCGCCGCGATCAGCGCGACGAGTATCCGCTTTCTTGACGCGCGAACGGGAGCGTTCGTTTTCTTTCCGGGGTCGTTTGCCGCTTCCGTTATCAGATCGTCGCCGATACCGCCGATCGATCTCATCATTCTGCCGGTTTTCTTTTCATCGAATTTCATATTGAGAAACCTTCCTTTTCAAGATGCTTTTTCAGACGGATCCTGATCCTGTGAAGCGCGTTTTTGATCTTCGGGATACGCGCGCCGGTATGCGCCGACAGCGCTTCGTAACTCTCTCCGTAAAAGTAGCGCCGCACGAACAGAACGCGGTTTTCCCTGTCAAGGGAGCGCAGAAACGCGTCGATCGCCTGCGAGAGTTCTTCGCTTTCCGCGGGATCGCCGTCCGTGTCGGGCAGCGTTTCCGACAGCTCGACAAGACAGGAATCCGGCGCGCGTTTCTTTGCCGTATTCTTTTCAAGACGGTCAAGGCATATATTTCTTGTGACCCTTGAACCGTACGCTTTGAGATCGGCCGGTCTTGCCGGCGGAATGGCGTTCCACAGTTTTAAGTAAGCGTCGCTGACGCATTCTTCGGCGTCCTCTTTGTTGTTCGTCAGAGAAAGCGCGATACGCATATACAGTTTGCCGTATTTTGCGCGCGTGTATTCGATCGCATCTTCTCTGCGTTCAAAGAATGCGCCCACGATCTCGGCGTCCGTTGCATAAAGACGGTCATGATCCATCTTTATACGCTCCTTTCGTCCGGATTAAGGTGCTTCATCCCATAAGACGGGAAAAGCGTGAAAAAGTTTAGCGTCCGATGAAAAAACCGATAAAAAAACGAGGGGCGCTCCGTTCGGCGCGCCGACGCAAAACGAATGCCCCTCGAAAATGTGCCTGCCGGAAGACTTTATACTTTTTTTCCTGCTTTCCGCATCGCGGTTTTCGCCTTTTCCGCGATCGCTTCGGGCGTAAGATGATAGAACGACAAAAGGTCTGCCGGCGCGCCGGACCTGCCGAAACTGTCGTTTACGCCGACGCGCTCGACGACGCAGGGCGCTTCTTCCGACAGGACTTCGCAAACGGCGGATCCGAGACCGCCGATCACGTTGTGTTCTTCGCTTGTGACGATCGCGCCGGTTTCGGCGGACGCAGTCAGAAGGATCGCGCGGTCGATCGGCTTGACGGTCGCGATATTGATAACGCGCGCGTCGATCCCTTCGTTCTTCAGGATGTCTGCGGCTTTGAGCGACAGATCGACGGTGATGCCGGTCCCGATCAGCGTCACGTCGTTTCCTTCTTTCAGAGTGACGCCTTTTCCGATCTCGAAGCGGTAGGTCTTTTCGTCGAAGATCACCGGGACGGCGCCTCTGCCGAAGCGCAGATAGACCGGACCGCTGAGTTCCGCCGCGGCAAAGAGCGCAAGGCGCGCTTCGACGGCGTCCGCCGGATTGATGACGGTCATCCCCGGGATGACGCGCATGATCGCGAGGTCCTCAAGACACTGGTGAGAACCGCCGTCCTGACCGACGGTGATGCCGGCGTGCGTTGCGCAGATCTTGACGTTCAGGCGGGGATAACAGATACTGTTGCGGATCTGCTCGAACGCTCTTCCCGCGGCGAACATGGCAAAGGAAGAGATGATGACGGTCTGTCCGGCGGCGGCAAGTCCCGCGGCGACGCCCGCCATGTTTCCCTCCGCGATGCCGGTATTGAAAAATCTGTCGGGGAACGCCTTTTTGAACAGCGCGGTTTTGGTCGAGCCGGAGAGATCGGCGTCCATAACAACGATTTTGTCGTTCATCGCGCCCAGCTCCGCGAGCGCTTCGCCGTACGCGACGCGCGTTTCGATTTTAGTTCCGATTTCCGCCATGATGCCCCTCCTTATTCTTGGGCGGACAGTTCTCTGACCGCCTGCTCATACTGCTCTTTTTTCGGCGCGTTTCCGTGCCAGCTTGCCTGATTTTCCATAAAGGAAACGCCTTTTCCTTTCACGGTATCGCATACGATCGCGTGCGGTTTTCCCGAAATCTTCTTCGCGTTTTCAAGCGCAGCGGCGATCGCGTCGAAATCGTGCCCGTCGATCCTCTGCACGTCCCAGCCGAACGCTTCGAAACGCCGGTCGATCGGCTCGGGGCAGAGAACGTCTCTCGTTCTGCCGTCGATCTGCAGACCGTTCGCGTCGACGAAGACGAAGAGCCGGTCGAGCTTGTAGTGCGCGGCGAACATCGCCGCTTCCCAGATGCCGCCCTCCTGGAGTTCGCCGTCTCCGGTGATCGCGAATACGCGGAAATCCCTGTTCTGCAGACGTCCGGCGAGCGCCATTCCGCAGGCGTTGGAGAGCCCGATGCCCAAAGACCCCGTAGAGATATCCACGCCCGGCGTCTTTTTCATATCCGGATGCCCCTGCAGCATCCCGTCGATCCTGCGCAGCTTCAGCAGTTCTTTCTTGTCAAAGTATCCTTTTTCCGCAAGGACCGCGTAGAGCGCCGGCGCCGCATGACCTTTGGAGAGCACGAACCGGTCTCTGTCTTCCCATTTCGGTTCGTTTGGTCTGACGCGCATCTCCTCAAAATACAGATAGGTCAGAATGTCCGTGCAGGAAAGCGATCCGCCCGGATGTCCGGAGGCGGCGGTGTAGATCTCTTCAAGAATATCGAGACGTACGGTGCGGGCGATTTCTTTCAATTCTTTTTTGCGATTGATGTCCATGGAGCGTTCCTTTCTGATGTTCGTTCTGTAACAAATTCATTGTACTATATTTTTGCCGTTTTGTCAAACGGATTTCTCGTTTTTTTGTAAAGAAGCGTAAATCCGTTTCCCGACGGATAAAACCGTTGATAAACCGAAGCGAGGGAGGGCACATTTATGACGCGGGAATTCAGGATCAGGGCGCAGGACGGAAAAGTGCTTTTTATTTTTCTTTCTTCGACGGGCGATCTGCCCGACAGGGCGAAGAGCACGCTCGCCTCGCTTTACGCCGCCCTGGAAAAGCAGTTCGGGCGCGTCTGGCACAAGGCGCTTCTCTCGGAATACGGCAAAGACCGGGATGAGAATAAGAAGCAGCACACGCTGCCGATTGTCTGTACGCTTTCCGCATTCCGGAATATCGGCGCGGAGAACGTAAGGATCGCTTTTGCGCTGACGGTGACGCGGGGAGGGAAAACGCTCGGGAGCGCGCGGTATGAATTCGTTTATTCCGAAACGGACGGCAGATACCTGCGCGCCGAGCCTTGAAGTCAAAAAAGCAAAAAGACGCGCGGAAAAATGAAAAAAGACTTGCAAATTCGCGTTCGGTATGATATACTGTTATGGAAAAAATGGGGAGTATGGACATGAAAAAGGGACAGAAAGCCGATTTGAAGAATCTCGTGCTCTTTTCACAGCTTGGATTGTCCGTCGTATCTCCCATCGTCGTTTGCGCGGTGATCGGATTTCTTCTGAAAAAATACGCGGACATGCCGTCCTGGGGCGTTGCGATCTTTATCGTCGTCGGTCTTTTGTCGGGTATGTCTTCCGCGTGGAGACTGATAAAGAGGATGTCGAAGATCAGCTCAGAGAACGATACGGAGGCCAAACAGGATGAACGAAAAGAAGAATAATCCCGGCGAGTATCACGATATCGTCAGACAGATCATTCTGATCTCGGTCATTTCCGCGGCGATCGTGGCGGCGGCGCATCCGCTGCTCATCCTGATCGGAAACAACAGCGAACTGTATGAGTACACGCCGCTGCGCTTCATTCTCGGTTCTGTTTACGGATGGATGCTGGGCGTGGGCAATTTCATAGCGATGGCGGTATCGCTCGTGCTCCTCACCTCCGCGCAGAGCGAGCGCAGAGAAGGGCAGAAGCGCGCGCAGGCGGCGTATATGGGGCGTTTGGTCGTGCTTCTCTTTTTTGCGGTCGGCGGGTGCTTTATTCCGGTGTTTCACCCCGCCGCGGTGCTGATCTCGCTGGCGCTGACGCAGTTCGGGATCTTTCTGTACTCGCTGACGTTCAAGCTGGCGGAAGCGCGCAAACAGGCGAAGACCGAACACAATCCGCCGCCCGGAGAAACAGAGGAGGATCGGGACGATCCCGACGGGGGCGGAAACGATTTAGGCGATTTCTGATTTTCCGGGCGCTGCGCGCCGTATGGTTGTCGGATGATCATTTCAATTGGTGACGGACATGACAGAAGAAAAGAAGAAAAAAGTGAATATTAAAGTGTCGACGGTCGTCGTATTCACATTGATCGCGCTTTTGGTCGCCGCAGGCTTTTTCATCAATTCGATCGGGTTTGAGGGCGATCATATCGAGCAGCCGAATATCGCCGGTGCGCGCGTGCTGTTCAGGATCGATTTCTCCAAGCCCGCCGGTATCCGCTATTATACGCCCGACGAGAGCGGGGAACAGCAGCTCGTATCTCCTCTTTCGGTGCTGACGGTCACCACGACGCACGTCAATTCCTTTATCGTGGTCGCCGTGATCGGGCTGCTCTGCTTCTGGCTGACGCGCGATCTCAAGGTGAAGCCGGAAGGAAAGAAACAGATCTTAGCGGAGTTTATCGTTGAAAAAGTCACGCATATCGTGACCGACAATATGAGCGAGGCGTTTGAATTCTTTGCGCCGTTCATCACGGCGCTTCTCGGACTGTCGGCACTGTCCAGTCTGACGAGTCTGCTCGGGTGGTATCCGCCGACGGCGGAACTGAACACCATTCTCGGCTGGTCGCTGATCGTCTTTATCCTCATCACGTATCAGAAACTCCGTTCGGGCGTTGGGGAGTACCTCAAGGGCTACACCAAGCCGATCTTCATCATGATCCCTATGAATATCCTCGGCGAAGTCGCCACGCCGATGTCGATGGCGTTCCGTCATTTCGGCAACGTCTGTTCCGGCATGGTCATCTCGGCACTGCTCGCGTGGGCGCTGACAGGGCTTTCCAAACTCGTATGGGGATTGATCAACGTCGGCGGATGGCTGTCCGACTTTGCCTTCTTCCGCATCGGTATCCCCGCCGTGATGTCGGTCTATTTCGATATCTTCAGCGGATGTCTCCAGGCGTTCATCTTCTGTATGCTGACGATGATCAATATTTATCTCGCATACGAGGATTCCAACGAGACGATCGCCGAGAAAAAGCGGAAGAAAGAAAAGAAACTCGCCGAAAAGGCGGCAAAAGCTGCAAAAAAGGCGTGAGCCTTTCGGGTCATATAACAAAATCATCACTATAAAAAATCGGAGGAAAAAATCATGTTGAACATTCTGAATGCGGTTTCGATTCTGAAAGACGGTGCTTCCGCCCTCAGCCAGATCACCGACAAGGGACTTGTCGAAGCAGCCGCCTGCATCGGCGCCGGCATCGCTCTGACGGCGGGCATCGGCCCCGGTATCGGCGAAGGCTACGCCGTGGGAAAGGCATGCGAAGCGGTCGGCAGACAGCCCGAGAGCGTCGGCACTGTGCGTTCCACGCTGATCCTCGGCTGCGCGCTCGCCGAAACGACCGGTATTTACGGTCTGGTCGTCGGTCTGCTTCTCATATTCCTGAAATAAGGTACCGGCAGATTAAAATGGTCGGATTATCCGAAAGGAGGAGCGGAGAATGACAGGACTGTTCATCAGCGGGCTGGTCCATTCCATAGAAGTGCCCAACCGTACGGAACAACTGGGCATCATTCAGATCGATCTGTGGACGATCCTGATCTCGCTTGCGAACCTGCTGATCCTTTTCCTGCTGATCAAGAAATTCTTATACAAGCCCGTCAAGAAGATCTTTGCGCAGCGCAAAGAGGAGGTCGAACGGGTCTACAAAGAAGCGAACGACGCCAAAGACGCCGCCGAGGCAGACAGGGAATACTATGAGGCGCGCAAGGAAGCCGCTGAGAGTGAAGCCGAAGAGGTCGTGCGCAAAGCGACCGCGGAAGCCAAGAAGGCAGGCGAAGAGATCATTCGCGACGCCAAGAGCGAAGCGGAAGCCGTCAAGGCGAAGGCGGAGCGCGACATAAAGCAGGAACAGATCAAGGCGATCAATGAAGCCAAGGGCGAGATCGCTTCCATTTCCATCGGAATTGCCGAGACGATCGTCGGCAGAGAAATCGGCGAAGAGGATCAGAAGAGATACGTTGACGAGATCGTCAACGGATTGAAGGATCAGGAATGAAGCTGAATCTGAAAGGCGGTTTCTGAAATGGAAAAGATCGCAATAGAATACGGCGACGGTCTTTTCGATCTCGCGTGTGAGGAAGGGATCGAAAAGGAATTGCTGACGCAGACGCGCGCGCTGAAGTCGCTGCTGCGCAGCGAGCCGTCCTACACGCGGCTGATGTCCTCCCGGTCCGTGAAGAAAGAGGAGAAGGATCTTCTTTTGAAGCAGGCGTTCGAGGGCAGGCTGCATCGGTATTTGTACAATTTTCTTCGTCTGATGAATGACCGGGACTATTTTTCTTACGTGCCCGCCTGCTGTTCAAGATACGAGGATCGTTATTATCTTGACAACGGTCTCAAAAAGGTGACCGTCAGGTCGGCGTCTCCCCTTACCGACGATCAGAAAGCGCGCGTGAAGGAAAGCGTTGAAAAGAAGCTCGGGATCAAAGCGGAGGCGGAATTTATCTGCGATCCTTCGCTCATCGCGGGACTGCGCATCGAAGCGGAGGGCGTGATGATCGAAAACAGCGCAAAGAGCAGACTGGAAGATCTGAAACGGCATCTTGGCACTGCCGTGACGGGAAATAATTAAGGAAGGAGATATCTGTCTTATCAGTGGGCAGTGGACGATATCATGAATCTCCGTGCAGATGAGATCAGCAGCATCATCAAAAAACAAATAAAAGACTATGACAAGAGGATCGAGTGCAGCGAAACCGGCACCGTGATCCTTGTCGGCGACGGTATCGCAAAAGCGCAGGGCATTGAAAAGTGCATGGCGAACGAACTGCTCTCCTTTGAAGGCGGCGGCTTCGGCATGGCGCTCAACCTGGAGGAGCATACCGTATCGATCGTTCTTCTTGACGATAAAGCGGATATCCGCGAGGGCACCATCGTCAAACGTACGGGACACGTCGTTTCGGTGCCCGTGGGCGAAGCGCTGCTCGGAAGAGCGGTCAACGCGCTGGGCGCGCCGATCGACGGAAAAGGTCCGATCGCGACAAGCGAATACCGCCCGATCGAAAAGCAGGCGCCCGGCATCATCAAGAGAAAGAGCGTATCCGTTCCGCTGCAGACCGGCATCAAAGCCATCGACAGCATGATCCCGATCGGCAGAGGGCAGCGTGAACTGATCATCGGCGACCGTCAGACGGGTAAAACGACGCTTGCGGTCGACACGATCATGAACCAGAAGGGCAAGAACGTGATCTGCATTTACGTCGCCATCGGGCAGAAGAACTCTACCGTGACGCGTCTCTGCGAAACGCTTGCGGGCGCCGGCGCCATGAACTATACGGTCGTCGTCGCGGCGACCGCCTCCGAATCCGCGCCTCTGCAGTATATTGCGCCCTATTCCGGATGCGCCATGGCGGAATTCTTTATGGATCAGGGAAAGGACGTGCTGATCGTATACGACGATCTGTCCAAGCACGCCGTCGCTTACAGAGCGCTCTCTCTGCTGATCCGCCGTCCCCCGGGACGCGAAGCGTACCCCGGCGACGTTTTCTACCTGCATTCCCGTCTTCTCGAACGTGCGGCGCGCGTCGCGCCCGAATACGGCGGCGGCAGCATCACCGCGCTTCCGATCGTTGAAACGCAGGCGGGCGACGTTTCTGCCTATATCCCGACGAATGTCATTTCCATTACCGACGGACAGATCTTCCTTGAAACAGAACTGTTCCATTCGGGCGTCATGCCTGCCGTGAACCCCGGTATTTCGGTGTCGCGCGTCGGCGGAAACGCGCAGATCAAGGCGATGAAGAAGGTCGCCGGTACCTTGAAACTGGTATATTCTCAATACAGAGAACTTCAGGCTTTTGCGCAGTTCGGCAGCGATCTCGACGCCGATACGAAAGCGCGTCTGACCAAGGGCGAACGCATCGTGGAGATCCTCAAACAAGATAAGAACGCGCCGATCCCCGTCGAGAAGCAGGTCGTGATCATCTACGCGGTGCTCAACGGCTATCTTGATAAGATCGACATCGATAAGGTCCGCACCTACGAAAAGAAACTGTATGAGTATTTCGACCTGAAGGGACTTTCGGTTCTCGAGAGCATCAGGGATTCGGGAATGCTGGATAGTGCCGCGACTGATAAAATGGTCAAACTTCTTGACGATTTCACGGCAGAGTTTTCGGCGTAAATTAATCACCCAGACGGTAAGGACAAATTATGGGAGTATCCGAGAAAGCGTTAAAAACGCGTATCAAGAGCGTGCGTTCGACTGAACATATCACGCGCGCGATGCAGCTGGTCGCATCGTCGAAGCTGCGCCGCGCGACGGAACGTATGGAGATCAGCCGCGCGTATTTCAGCGCCCTGCGCGCGACCTTCGACGACATCGCCGAAGGCTGCGGCATCGACGCGCCCGACGCGTATTTCAAGGTCAGAACGCAGGGCAAAACCTGTATCGTTACGATCGCCGGCGACAGAGGCCTGGCGGGCGGATACAACAACAACGTATATGCGATGACCCGGCGCGTCGGCGAAAAAGAGACGTCTGTCCTCTATCCGATCGGCAAGCGCGCTCACGAGTATTTCAAGAAAAAGGGATATGAGTTCGCCTGCGACCTGAAAACCGCGGAAGGTCTTCAGATGGATGAATGCGCTTCGATCGGAAGAGAGATCGCGGAGGGTTACGCATCCGGGAAATACAATAAAGTGATGCTGGTCTATACGGCGTTTCGCAATATGCTTTCTCAGGAAACTACGGCGCTGCAGGTCCTTCCGCTTGAGAAGAGCGGCGACGGGAAAGAAAAAAAGGTCAGTTCCGTCACGATCTATGAACCGTCCGCCGGCGCCGTCTTCAAGGCGCTGATCCCCGAGTACGTTTCGGGCATGATCTACTGCGCGCTCTGTCAGAGCGGCGCGTCGGAGCAGGCGGCAAGACGCAACGCGATGGACAGCGCTACGAAAAACGCGGGAGAAATGATCGAGAAACTGAGTCTGCAGTACAACAGAGCCCGGCAGGGATCGATCACCCAGGAGATCACCGAGATCGTCGCGGGTTCCGAGCAATAAGAAGTTCCATCGTAACGAATACCAAGAAAGGCATGATACGATATGAGTAAGAATGCGATAGGAAAGATCATACAGGTCATGGGACCCGTTGTTGACGTCCGCTTTCCCGACGGGGAACTGCCCGACCTTCTGAACGCGCTGCACATCGACAACAACGGAAAAATGATGACCGTTGAGGTGGCGCAGCATATCGGCGACAACGTGGTCCGCACCATTGCGATGTCCTCGACCGACGGCTTGCAGCGCGGTACGGACGTGGTGGATACCGGTATGCCGATCACCGTTCCGGTCGGCAATCAGACCCTCGGCAGGATCTTCAACGTTTTAGGCGAACCGGTCGATGAAAAACCCGCGCCCGAAACCGAAGAGCGCTGGTCGATCCACAGACCCGCGCCGAGTTTTGAGGAGCAGATGTCCTCAACCGAGATCCTCGAGACGGGGATCAAGGTCGTCGACCTGATCTGCCCCTACGCCAAAGGCGGCAAGATCGGTCTGTTCGGCGGCGCCGGCGTTGGCAAGACCGTGCTGATCATGGAACTGATCAACAATATTGCAAAACAGCACGGCGGTATCTCGGTGTTTTCGGGCGTCGGAGAGCGCACGAGAGAAGGCAACGACCTTTACAACGAGATGAAGGAATCGGGCGTTATCAATAAGACCGCGCTCGTTTACGGTCAGATGAATGAGCCGCCCGGAGCGAGAATGCGCGTCGGTCTTTCCGGACTGACGATGGCAGAGTATTTCAGAGAGAAGCAGGGGCAGGACGTGCTCCTCTTCATCGACAACATCTTCAGATTTACGCAGGCAGGTTCCGAGGTGTCCGCGCTTCTCGGACGTATGCCTTCCGCGGTCGGATATCAGCCGACGCTCGCAACGGAAATGGGCGCGCTTCAGGAACGCATCACCTCCACGAAACGCGGTTCCATCACTTCCGTTCAGGCGGTTTACGTTCCTGCGGACGACCTGACCGACCCCGCGCCCGCGACGACCTTTGCGCATCTCGACGCTACGACGGTGCTGTCGCGCGCGATCTCGTCCCAGGGCATTTATCCCGCGGTCGACCCGTTGGATTCCACCAGCCGTATCCTGACGCCCGACGTGGTCGGAGAAGAGCATTACCGGGTGGCGAAGGAAGTCCAGAGGATCCTGCAGAAGTACAATGAACTGCAGGATATCATCGCGATCATGGGTATGGACGAACTGTCCGAAGAGGATAAGCTGACGGTCAACAGAGCGAGAAAAGTGCAGAGATTCCTCTCGCAATCCTTTACGGTCGCAGAGCAGTTCACCGGGATCCCCGGCAGCTACGTTCCGTTATCCGAGACGGTGCGCGGTTTTGCCGAGATCGTAGACGGAAGATGCGATGATCTTCCCGAGTCCGCGTTCCTCTTCGTCGGCACGATCGAGGAAGCGCGCGAAAAGGCGAAGCGGCACGCAGTCTGATCTTCCTTATGAATTGAAAGAAGAACTGTATGAAAACCTTTCATCTTGAGATCGTAACTCCCGAAGGAGTTGCTTTTAGCGGCGACGCCGTTCAGTTGTCCGTAAGAGCGGTCAGCGGCTCCATGTCCGTTCTGGCGGGGCATATCCCGCTTGTTACGGCGCTGAAAAACGGAGAATGCCGCGTTTATGAGAAAGAAGGCGTCGCCCGTGAAGCGGAATGCTCCGGGGGGATGCTTTCGGTGACGAAAGAGAACGTCAGATTGCTGTGCACCTATTTTGCGTTCAAGGAACAGTCAGAAAAAGTATAATATATTATGGAGGTAATTTATGTTACTCGAAAAAATCCTTTTTGATGAAGCGGCGGCATCCGGAACGGCGTCCTCCGGATTGTCCTTCTGGGAAACGATCCTCGCATGGTTGACCCAGATGGGTCTTCGTCTTCTCATTGCGATCGTGCTTCTGATCGTCGGGTGGATCCTGATCGGCAAGATCGCGAAAAAGATCTCGAAATCCAACCGTCTGCGCAAATATGATCCGACACTTGCCGTATTCATTCAGAGCGGCGTCAATATCGGCGCCAAGATCCTGCTCGTCGTGATCTGCATCACGATCGTCGGTGTTCCCGGCTCGTCGATCGCCGCACTGATCGCGGCCCTCGGCGTCGGCATCGGACTTGCGCTGCAGGGCGGTCTGTCCAATATTGCCGGCGGTATCATGCTGCTGATCTTCAGACCCTTCAAGATCGGCGACTATATCGTTTCCGGCGGCTATGAGGGCGTCGTGACCGGCATCAATGTTTTCTATACGAACTTACTGACGATCGACAACCGCAAGGTCTATCTGCCGAACGGCAGTCTTTCCAATGCCGCGCTCATCAACGTGACCGCGGAGCAGACCAGACGCGTGGACGTTTCCTATACCGTCGCGTTCGATTCCGATCTTGAAAAGGCAAAGAAGATCCTCAAACTGATCGCGAATTCCGATCAGAGAGTTCTCAAGGATCCCGCGACCGCCGTCGTCATTACCGGCTATGCGGACGGTGCGTATACGCTCACGCTCCGCACCTGGTGCAAGACGGAGGATTACTGGGACGTCTTCTTCGGCATTCAGGATAAAGTCGCAACCGCGTTCGAGACCAGCGGCATCGTCCTCGGACATCCTCATCTTAATGTTCATCTCGATAAGTGAACGTCAAAACAGCCGCGCCCGCTTCGATATCGAAGCGGGCGGTTTTTTTTATGGATAAACGGATCGGGAAATCAATATACTATCATTGAATTCTTGCAGGAAGAGGAGTAAGCCGTGGAAAAGTATGAAGCGCAGGCAAAAAGAATACTGATCTTTTCCTTGCTTGCGGCGTTGACCGGCGTTCTGCTCGTGCTTTTTCTCAAGTATCTGTTTTTGCCGCTTCTTCCGTTTCTGATCGCGCTTCTCATTTCCATACCGGTGACGCACGCCGCCGCTTTTCTTCGCAGGAAGACGCGTCTGCCCGGTAAACTCTTATGTTTTTTACTGTTGACCGTCATCGTTGCGGCGCTGTTTACCGCCGTGTGGATCGCGGCGTACAAACTGCTCGGAGAGGCGATGAAGCTCGTTTCGGGAGAGGACGGACTCGTCGCGCGCATCACCGGACTGTACGAAGCCTTCGTTTCATATATCGGCGCGCACTTTCCGAAACTGTCGGCGCATTTACCGCAGGACTTTGAAAACACGGTCATTTCTTTCGTCTCTTCGCAAGCGGGAAGAATATCGGATCTCATCGCGGCGATCGCTTTTTCTTTGCCAGGCGGCATATTCTTTGCGATCGTCACGCTTCTTGCCGCTTACTATCTTGCGAGCGACAACAGAATGATCAAAAACAAGATCGCTTCGCTCCTTGACGAGCGGAAGACCGCGACAGTTCGGCGCATATTCAGAGCGGTCAAGAGCAGTTTCTTTTGTTATCTGCGCGCGGGCGGATACCTGATGCTGATCACGTTCCTTGAAGTCCTTGCGGGGCTCGTCGTGCTGGGCGTCGGTTTTCCCATACTTCTCTCGATACTGGTGTCCGCGCTCGATTTTCTTCCCGTACTGGGAACGGGCGTGGTCCTTGCGCCGATGGGGATCGTTTTTCTGGCGGCGGGCGAGTATTACAAGGGCGTCGGCGTGTTGATCATCTGGGGCGTGACGACGCTTGTGCGTCAGATCATCGAGCCGAAGATCGTTTCCAAAAACGTCGGGATCCATCCGCTGTTTTCCCTTGCTTCCGCTTACGTCGGACTGCGTCTTTTCGGTGCGGTCGGACTGATCTTCCTTCCTGTCGCCGTGACGCTCACGGCGGGCGTGATCCGCGAACTGCGTTCCGGAAAAGAAACGGATCGGATCGTTTAGCCGAAGCGCGTTTTTTCTCGCGGGATAACACGATTTTTTGCACCTGAGAATATTGCATTATTGCGAAAAATGTGGTATGATAAGCAGTAGGAAGTTATCGGAGGGAAGTTATGAGAGAACGAACGGTCATCAATCCCGCTGCCGGAAACGGCAAGGCGGGAGAAGGACGCGACGGTTATCTGACGACCTGCGTTGGGGACTGCAGAAGATACGTCAGAGAGCAGTGCGCCGAAGATCCCGAGACGCATTTCTACGTCTGCGGAGGAGACGGGACGCTGAATGAAGCGGTCAGCGGAATTCTCGACGCGGGCGCCGGAGCCAGCGCATCACTGACGATGATCCCCTGCGGATCGGGCAACGACACGGTCAAAACGACGGATACCTATCAAAAGGGGGAAACGGTGCCGCTGGACGTGATATCCGTCAACGATCAGTACGCGATCAATATGATCAACATCGGCTTTGACTGCAACGTCGTTTCATCCGCCGCGCATTTCAAGATGAAATGGAAGATCGCCGGAAAACTGTCCTACATTCTCGGCGTCGGAAAAGAGTTCTTCAGGCATTTCGGAGAGCACTTTACGGTCGAAGCGCTCTGCGAAGACGGCGAGATCTTTCGCTTTTCTGACGAAGCGATGCTTTGCGCCGTCTGCAACGGCCAGTGGTGCGGAGGTTCCTTCCACAATTCTCCTCTTTCCGATATGACGGACGGCGTGATCGAAATGATCCTCGTCAGAAAGATGAGCCGATTCGCCTTTCTGAAAATGATCGGGAATTACAAGAAGGGGACCCTGATCGACCCGGATACGCACGAGATCATACCGAAGATGCGCAAATACGTGATCTATAAGAGAGTGAAGAAAATGACTCTTGCGGGATGCAAAAAGATCTGCAATGACGGCGAGATCTTTGATAAGGACTCGGCGGAGATCTCGATCCTTCCCGGCGCTGTCAGATACAAGGTCGGTTACTGACGGACGCGCATATAATACATGAAAACAGGCGCTGCATTCTGAACGGTTTCAAAATGCAGCGCCGCGTTTTTGATGATCATGTGTTTTTCTTTGATCCGTATTTGCGGGGAAGATCAGAGAGATCCAATTCTTGACCGTTGAGTTCCGCCGAAATCAGTTTTTCTCCTCTGTAGACGAGCGAGAGATCAAAAAAGTCGGCACCGTAAAACAGTAAGGACAGAAAGATCAGATCGCCTTCCCACATTTTCAGGGAAAGGAGATCGTTTTCGGATATCAGGCAGAGGTCTCCCTCGTCGCAATCGGCAAAGCGGGCGGCTTCGGGTACGGAAGCGGTGAACAGGTGCATCTCCTCATCGTCGTATATGTCGGAAGAGAAGTGCACGACGCCGCGGTAGGCGTAGTCGTCGGGCAGAAGCCCCGATTCCTCGGACACTTCGCGTCTGACGCACTGCAGCGGCGTTTCGCCGGGAAGAAAATGACCGCCCAGTCCGATATACTTCTCGGCGTTTTCGTCGTTTTTCTTCTTCGTGCGGTGAAGCATCAGCAGCTTATCGCCGACGGAAATGTAGCACAGCGTCGTCTTTTTCACGGCTTCAGACCTTCCGTATCGATGCGGTAGATGTCCTGTCCCTCGATGTCGATCTGCGGGATCATAATGGGCGTGATGCCGCAGAGCGCCGTCACCGAAGTGACGACGGAACGCGCATAGGGAAAGAGTTCCTTGTAAGTCGCGACGTGGATCTGCTCACGCGGCAGGGAGGCGTCAAAGTGAAAAACGCCCTCGATGTGAATGTTCACGTAAAAGCTGTCGGGCGCGTCCTTGTCGCTGACTTTGCATTCAAGCGAACCGACGCACAGACCCTCTTTACTGTATCGCACGTTGTAACTGCATGCGTTTTGAAGAGTGATCTGTTTCCCGGACGGCAGGGAAGTGTTGAAGGAAAGGGATTTGACGGTATATCCTTTCATGCGGACGATGCTCATGGCGCACCTCGTTTCTTGATTACTGCCGTTATTATAGCATCAAACGCGAAGAATATCAAGTCCGGAGATAAAAAAAGTGTTTCACACGGAGAAAATCCGTATAAAACACTTTTTTTCTCATTCCGCGGTTTCCTGCGCGGCGGTTCCGGAGGGCGACGCGGCTGAAGGTATGATCTTTTCGGAGATGCGCATTGCGGACGGATCGATCGAGGTTTGCAGATAAATGATCTCCTTGATCTGCGCCAGTTCGTTCGCCATCAGTGTGCTGTCGGTGCCGACGACGACCGATACGGCGTCATCGCTGACCACCGCCACGCATTCCTCAAAGCCTTTGCTCTTCACGAGCGTTTCAATATTTGCTTCCGCCTGAATGTAGGACGCGATCTTTGAGATCGACGCGGCAGCCGCGCTCTTTTCTTCTCCGCTTGCGTCCGCGCTGTCCACAACGGTCTGCAGAACTTCGATCGCTTCGTCGCGCGCTCTCTGACGGTCGGTCACCGCAAGTGCGAAGAAACTTTTGGGATTCTCGTTTTCGCTGTCGGTTCCCGCCGGAAGTTTATTCTCGTTTTCCGTTTTTTCTTTGTCTGTGTTGACCTGTCCCGCACGTACGTCGCTCTGTCCGAACAGGATCCAGTTGATGCCGATCGCGGCAACGATCACGAACACAGACGCGGCAACGATGAGCGCGCGCTTTCTGTTGTTCTTGAAGAAACTGCCCACCTTCTGCGGAATTTCGCGGACTTGTTCCTTAAAAGGTACCAAAGAGCGCTCGATCGGCTCTTCGGTCGTTTTGGTGACTTGCATATCTGCTCCTCCTTGCAACTCTTGTTTGCTATACTTATATTCTCAAACGGCTTTCAGTATGACGGTATAAGACCCCGCGCGTGACTTTTTTGCACGGCGGCGCGCCGTTTCTGCCGTCGCTTCGCTCCCCGGCGGGATTATTTGCCCTCCCGTTTCCTACGGCAAAAAACCGTCAAATAGAATTCGTAGATTTCGTTCAAAAAAAGACTCAAAAAAAATACGTAAATTTCGTTTTTTCTATTGACAAACCGCTTCATTTGTGCTATATTACTCATTGCGGTTGCGCCCATAGCTCAGTGGATAGAGTGCCCGGCTACGAACCGGTAGGTCGCAGGTTCGAATCCCGCTGGGCGCGCCAGAAAAAGGACTTGCATTGCAAGTCCTTTTTCAATGAAGTCGCCCCGCCCACGGGGCTAATGAAGACGCTTCGCTAATGAAGAAATGAAGACGCTCACTGCGTTCGCTAATTAAAAAACAGGGGCGACTTCGCTTCATTAGGCAACGGAGTTGCCGTCTTCATTAGTGAGCGAAGCGAACGACTTCATTAGGCGCTTTGAGCCGTCTTCATTAGTGAGCGAAGCGAACGACTTCATTAGGCGTTTTGAGCTGTCTTCATTAGTTCCCATTCTCTCATTTCTCCCTTTCTCTTGATTAATTCGACCCTCGGTCGAGTGATATTGCTATGCTGTGATATTCGTCCTTCGGACGAGTTTTGGAACGGGAAAAATATAACTTCTCGCGTCAGCGGGAAATATCACTGTCCGCAAGGACAATATAACTGTCCGCAAGGACAATATAACTGTCCGCAAGGACAATAAAACTGTCCCGCAGGGACAATATAACCGTCCCGCAGGGACAATAATGCATGGGTGGGACTGTCGTCACATATTTATAGACAGGGTGATGATCATTGAAAAGAGCGGTTGCGGTATGCGTGATCTTCGTTTTAGCGGTCGTTCTCATTTCATGCGGCGGGAAGGAAATGAGATGCGCCGATATCCTTCACACGATCGGTTTTGACGGGAATGACGGCGCTTACACGGTGTATCTTCCGGACAGCGCGCACCGGGATGAAAACGAGCGCCGTTTCAGAAAACTGTATAACGCGGAAAGGGACGGCTTTTTGGCGTCTGATCTCGACGATTACGCGGTCGTACTGTCAAGAAAAGAATACGGATTTGAGATCCATCTGCTGCGGCTCAGACATTTGTCCGAGGTTGAAAGATATACGGCGTTCTTCCGCTCAAGGATCAGAATGCTGCAGAACGCGCAGGTCGCCCGTTACTCCGCCGAACGGTATGAGGACTGCTTTGCGGGCGCCGAAATATACGTTTCGGGCAACCTGATCTGTCTTCTGTGCACGCAGAATAACGGCGACGTCGTTGATGCGATCCGAGAAGCCGTAAGATGAACAAAAAACCGCGCTCCGTCCGGGATGATTCCGGAAGGAGCGCGGTTTTTCGGTTTTCCGGTTCAGTACTGTCTTCCCCAGATGACCATGTGTTTCGCTTTTTTGCCGCAGCAGACGCATACGTCGGAAATGTGATCCTCCGTGAAGGGGATGCAGCGCGATTTCACGCCGCCTGTCTCATCCTTGAGCTGATCCTCGCACGCCGAATCTCCGCACCACATTGCGCGGATGAATCCCGGCTTATGCGCCGCGATATCAAGGAATTCCTCGTGCGTGTGCGCGTCGTTCGTTTTTTCCTGTCTGTTCTTTCTTGCGCGCTCAACGAGTTCGTCGTGAACGAAGCGCAGCATATCGCGCACCTGGTCGGCGATATTGTCAAGCGACACGAATTTCTTTTCTCTGGTCACGCGGGAAACGAGAACGCAGGAATTGTTTTCGATATCGCGCGGCCCGATCTCAAGACGTACGGGTACGCCCTTCATTTCGTACTCGCTGAATTTCCAGCCGGGTGAGTTGTCGCTGTCGTCGAGCTTGACGCGCAGCCCCGCCGCCTCAAGACTTGCTTTGACTTCATTTGCTTTTTCGAGCACGCCTTCCTTATGCTGCTGAACGGGGATCACGACCACCTGGATCGGTGCGATCGCGGGGGGAAGGATCAGACCGTTATCATCGCCGTGCGTCATGATGATCGCGCCGATCATTCTTGTGGACACGCCCCAGGAGGTCTGGTGCGGGTACTTGAGCTGATTGTCGCGGTCCGTGAACATGATTTCAAACGCTTTGGCAAATCCCGTTCCGAAATAGTGGGACGTACCGCCCTGCAGAGCGACGCCGTTGTGCATCATCGGCTCGATCGTGTAGGTCTCTTCCGCGCCGGCGAATTTCTCTTTTTCGGTCTTCCGTCCGGTGACGGCAGGGATCGCGAGGCTCTCGAGATAAAAGTCTTCATAGACCTTCAGCATACGCAGCGTTTCTTCTCTCGCTTCCTCTTCCGTCGCGTGCATCGTATGACCTTCCTGCCAAAGGAATTCCGAGGTCCGCAGGAAAGGACGCGTTGTTTTTTCCCAGCGCACGACGTTGACCCACTGATTGTAAAGTTTCGGAAGGTCTCTGTACGAATGGATCACTTCTTTGAAATGCTGACAGAACAGCGTTTCGCTTGTAGGTCTGACGCACAGGCGTTCGGTGAGGACGTTCTGTCCTCCTATGGTCACCCACGCGCATTCCGGCGCGAATCCTTCGACGTGATCTTTCTCCTTCTGAAGAAGACTCTCGGGAATGAACATCGGCATATAGACGTTCTCGTGACCGGTCTTTTTGAATCGTGCGTCAAGATCCTTCTGAATATTCTCCCAGATCGCATATCCGTAGGGGCGGATGACCATGCAGCCTTTGACGCCGGAGTAATCCGCGAGTTCCGCTTTTTTCACAACGTCGGTGTACCATTGGGCGAAGTCTACGTCCATACCGGTGATCTGTTCTACCATTTTTTCTTTTGCCATATTGATTGTCTCCTTGTCTTACGATCTTGTTTCGTTAAAGGGATCGACGAGCAGATAGAATTCCTCCACCTCGTCTGTCAGATCATTCATCAGACAGAAAAACGATTCCGCTCTTCTGCCGATCTTTTTTTTGAATGAAGGAACGTTTACAATGATCACGCCGGTCGGCTCGGTGATCGTTGACAGACAGTCGTGCAGAGCGTCGAGATTTCTGCCGTAATAGGACGGAAAAGCCAACTCCTTCGCAAAAACGTCGTGCACGTCGTCGATCGTGTCGATCTTTTCGCCGTCAAGAAAGATGATTTTCATCAGGAATCCTCCCCGTAGAGTTTCGTAAAGGTCTCATAGTGGTCTTCCGTATAGTAAATGAGCCCGTCGTTTGAAAAGACGATCCGTTTGGCGCCGCGTTTATCGGCGTGGAGCGTGTCGATGTCGCATTCTGTGTACGTTCTTCCTTTTTTTGTCGGCAGGATTTTTTCATAGTTCCCGAAACGGTCGCCGCCGATCGATTTGCCGTATGCGTAACGGTCAAGACCGCCGGAGGTCCATCCGAGCGCTTCGGCTTCTTTTTTGGTGATGAAGTTGGAAGGCAGATGTCCGTATTGATGGATATAGAGCGCAACGTCCTCCTTGGAGGTATATACGCCGTCTTCCGCGATCCTGCCGTCCGGCGTTTGTGTTTTTTCCGGTTCCGTCTCCTCAGGATCGTCAGTTGTCGGTGGTACGGTGCTTTCCGACGTTGCCGACGGCGTGCTCTTTGCCGTAGTGTCGGGATCGCTGAGTTCCGACGCAAGCTCACCGAGCTGATCGTTGATGGCGTCTCTGACAGCGGCGCAGGAGGTCAGCAGCAGCATCAGCGCGATGATCAGCAGAAACAGTGTTCTGAATGCTTTCATTTTTCTTCACTCCCGAATAATTATTTTGATTCGATCTCAAGTCTGATCATGTCGGGAGGGAAGTCCTCCGAGCCGGAGCACACGCTGACGACGTAATGATCGTCGGTCATATAGGAATGAAAATGGACGTTCTTTTCATGAGGGGGATAGCTCGCGGAGTAGATCCCTTCGCCTTTGAGCTTGCAGTAGCTTTCAAATTTCGTCCATTCCTCGGCGTTGGCGCCGCCGTCTTTAAAGAAGCGGTTCACCACAAGCTGCGGGACCTCTCTGTCGGCGCGTTCGATATCGATGCCGATCGGCGCGTCAGACAGCGCCAGCACGATTCGCCCGTGGCTGTGTGAAATGTTGAATTCATAGGAGCCGTCGTTGAGATAGGGCTTTCCGTGTTCCGACAGACCGATCTCGGGCATCTTCTTAACACCGTGAACCATTTTCAGCGCAAGTTCAAGCAGGAGCATTCCCGCGCGGTGTTCACTGGAGCGCAGCTGTCCGCGCGTCAGTTCAGCGGTTTTGATTTGCGTATAGTACACTTCGATCATGACAGGATCCTTCCTTTTCGTGATGAAATAATGACGATCTTTTAAGATCACTTTTTTTCGGGCGCCGGAGGCGTCGGGACTTGCGGCTCGTTCAGCATCGCGCGGTGGATCACCAGTCTGCCGTTCTGCGATTCGCTGGACCAGATGATCTTCCTCGGGCATTTCTTTACGCAGGTATCGCAGCCGATACATTTATCGTTATCGATCCGTGCGACAAAATCGTTTACGGTGATCGCGCCGACCGGACAGTTCTTTTCGCACAGACGGCAGCTGATGCAGCCGACGTCGCAGTAGCTCTTCGTGATCGGTCCTTTGTCCACAGACATACATCCGACCCAGTGTTTGCTTTCAAAGGGGATCAGTTTGATGATGTGCTTCGGACAAGCCGCAACGCAGACGCCGCAGCCGCGGCAGAGCGTGTAATCGACGACCGCGACGCCGTCCACGACCTTGATCGCATGGAACGGGCAGCGCGATGCGCAGGTTCCGAGCCCGATGCATCCGTTGGGACATATCCTGTCACCGCCGCCCAGCTTGGCGGCGGCGACGCAGTCGTGCGCGCCTTCATAGAGATATTTCTTCTTTGAAAGATCGCCCGTACCGCTGCACATGACCTGCGCGCGCATACGCTGATGCTTTTCTTCCTTGACGCCCATGATCTCGTAGATCGGCTTCAGGGCTTCCGGTTCGCTGACGGCGCATTTCGTGGGAGATACGCCCTGATTTACGATCGCTTCGGCAAGCGCGTCGCATCCCGCGAATCCGCATCCGCCGCAGTTGGCGCCGGGCAGACACTTTTTGACTTCGTCGATCCGCTCATCGCGCCTGACGGCGAAGACCTTTGAGGCGATGGCAAGGAGCAAACCGAAGAAGAGCGCGATCCCGCCTGCGATCAGTACGGGGAACAGTATCGCTTTGAATGTTTCCATTTCTCCCCCTCCTTATCCGAAGCTGATCCCGGACAGCAGTCCGTTGAAGACCATTGCGACGATGCCCGCCGCAACAAGGGTGATCGGAACGCCGCGAAAGCTTTCCGGAACGTCCTTCTCATCCATTCTCGAGCGAACTCCGGCGAAAATGACGATCGCGAGCGTGAATCCGACGGCGGCGGAAAAACCGTATGACGTGGAGAGAATGAAGTCTCCCGAAACCATATCGTTGCCGACGGCGTTGTTTGCCGCACCCAGGACCGCGCAGTTCGTCGTGATCAGCGGCAGATAGATCCCGAGTGATTTGTACAGGCTCGGTACCATTTTCTTTAAGAGCATTTCGATGAACTGGACCAGGGAAGCGATGATCAGAATGAAAACGATCGTCTGAAGATACTCGTATTTTCCCTTGAGCAGATACTCGAACACCAGGAACGTCACGGCGTTGGAAAGGGTCATCACGAACGTCACCGCAAGTCCCATGCCGAGCGCTGTGGACGGCTTGCTTGAAACGCCTAAGAAGGGGCAGATGCCCAGCGTTTCGCTGAAGACGTAGTTCCCGACGAGCGCGACGGAAACAAAGACGGTCAGAATGTTCATGAGTAACGTCATGACGCATCACCTTCTTTCGCTTCGGAAGCGTTGTCGGGCTGTTCTTCCTGCGGCTTCCCGCTGTCGGGCTTTGCATCGGAAGATGCGGCTTTCTTGACGGAAAAACGCTTTTTGAAGTACTGGAAGAGCGCGATCAGACATCCGAGCACGATGAACGCGCCGGGGGGTGAGGTCAGCATACCGATCGGGGTGTAGTTCTTTCCGAAAACCGAGAATCCGAGAAACGTTCCGGCGCCGAAAAGCTCGCGCACGCTGCCGAGCAGGAAGAGTGCGAGCGTGAAGCCGAGCCCCATGGCGATCCCGTCAACGACCGACGGGAGCGGCTTGTTCTTGGAGGCGTAGGATTCGGCGCGCGCAAGAATGATACAGTTGACGACGATGAGCGCAAGGAACGCCCCGAGGCTCTGTGCAAGATCCGGCAGGTATGCGTTCATCAGCATCTCCACGATCGTGACAAAGCCGGAGATGATCACGATATACGAAGCGATGCGCACCTCGTTCGGAATGAATTTCCGCAGAAGGGAGATCAGCAGATTGGAGCAGGTCAGCACCGCCGTAACGGCGATGCCCATCGCGATAGAATCCTTGACGGTCGTCGTAATGGCGAGCGATGCGCAGGTTCCCAGAACCTGGACGAAGAGAGGGTTCTTATTGAACAGTCCGTCCGCGAACTGATTCTTGACGTCTGTCAGTTTCATTTGGACGCCTCCTTTCCCTCACTTAAGAGCCGGTAGGCGGCAAAAGCGTTTTTCACGGCATTGTTGAGCGCGGTGGAAGTCTTGGTAGCGCCCGAAAGGAAGACGACGTCCTTATCTCTTTCCAGCTGCGCCGAGGTGTGACCGACGTAGTTTTCCGAGATGTAATCCTCTGTCAGGACTCTGCCGCCGATCGAAGGCGTTTCACCGTTCTGCACGTTGGAGATCCCGATAATCCTGCCGTCTGCGCCTATGGCGACGAGGACCTCGATCTTGCCTTTGTACGCGCCGTTTCCGGTGACGTCGAAGCAGTATCCGGTCAGCGCTCCGCCTTTTGATACACTGTAGACGATTTTTACGGACTTATCGAATTCCGCGTTCTCCACGACGCTCGTTTCGATCCCTTCTCCGAAGAAGGACGCCATGTTTGCGTCAAGTTCGCTTTGCCGGTTTTGGGCGATGACGGGGGAGGTGAACGCATTGACCGCAGCCAGCACCGCCACGGTGACGATGCAGATCGCAAGAAGCGGAAGCGCGATCTTTGCAACGTATTTTACGTTTTTCATTTCGCCGCCTCCTTACTTGCTTTCTTTTTTTCCTTGATGATCCCGTAGGGTCTCGGGACCGTGATCTTATCGATATAGAATGTGAGGAGATTCATGGTGAGGATCGCGTAGGATACGCCTTCGTTGCCTGCAAAATACCGTATCAGAACGGTCAGCAGGCCGCATCCGACGCCGAAGATCAGTCTGCCTTTTTTGGTGATCGGACAGGTCACGTAATCGGTCGCCATAAAGACGGCGCCGAGCAAAAGACCTCCGGAACAGACCTGCGTCAGCGTATAGTATATGTCAAAACGGGCGAATCCCGACGGAGGGAGCAGATACGCAAAGAGCGCGACCGTGCCGATATATGCGACGGGGATGTGCCATGTGATGACCTTGCGGATGAGAAGATATACAAGCCCGAGGACGATCAGAAGACCCGAAACCTCGCCGATCACGCCGGATTCATAACCGATGAACGCGCTTTTTACCGTTTCGAAATCAAAAGTCGTTTCGCCGGTATTCTGAAGGACCGCCTTCAGAGGCGTCGCCCCGGACAGGATCATTTCATCGGTCACGCTCCCGAAGAGTCCCAGGCGCGCCGACAGCGTTTTTACCGTCATTGCAGATGCGAAGGACGCCATGAGGAACGCTCTTCCGGCGAGCGCGGGATTCACGATGTTCTTGCCGATCCCGCCGAAGAGCATCTTCACGATCACGACCGAGAAGAACGCGCCGAGGACGGGCATCCAGAGGGGGATCGTCACAGGCAGGTTGTATGCGAGGAGAAGCCCGGTCACGACCGCCGAAAGATCGTATACGGTGATCGGCTTCTTCATGATAAGGCAGTAGAGCAGTTCGAAGAGAACGCACGAGCCGACCGTGATGACCGTGACCGTCAGAGCGCGCATCCCGAATACGTAGCAAGCCCAGATCAGAAGGGGGACGAGGGCGATGATCACGTCGAGCATCACGATCGAAGTCGTTCTGGGGCTGTGCATGTGCGGGGAAGGGGATACGGTCAGAAGATGGGGTTTGCTGTCGGGAGCATTCATTTGTTCTCACCCTCCTTCGGTTTCCGGTCGTCGGCTTCCGCCTGCGGTACTTTCATGGCTTCAAGCGCCGCCTTCTGCCGCTCCTCTGCGGCTTTCTTTGCCGCGGCGCGCTTCTGTTCGATGATTTTGCTCTTTGCGGTGCGGATATACTGCGTCAGTTCAAGACCGGCGGGGCAGTTGTATGAGCAAGTCCCGCATTCCACGCAGCTCGTCGCGTAGAGTTTCTCGCACGCGTCGAGTTCGCCCGAGATCGCGTGTTTGTAAATGTCGCGCGGCAGAAGATGCATCGGACAGTTGGCGACGCAGTTCCCGCAGCGTATGCAGGAGGAATGTACGGCGTGCCCTTTTTTCTCATACGCCTTCGACATGGCAAGCACGGCGGAAGTCCCCTTGATGACCGGCGTATTGACGTCCCACTGCGCGAAGCCCATCATCGGACCGCCCGCGATCAGCGTCTTGATCTGAGAAAGATCGCCTTCACAGTGTTCGATCAGAACCGAGAACGGCGTCCCGATCGGGCAGAGAAGATTGCCCGGCTTTTTGACGCAGTCTCCGTCAACGGTGACGATGCGCTCAACGAGCGGCATGCCGGTCGTGAAAGCATTATAGACAGCCGCGCAGGTTTCAGCGTTGAAGATCACGCATCCGAGGTCCGCGGGCAGCTTTCCGGCAGGCAGTTCCTTGCCGGTCAGAGCGTAAATGATCTGACGCTCGTCGCCCTGCGGGTATTTGGTTTTCATCACGCAGATCCTGATGAGTTCGGGATCGTAATCAACTTCCGAGATCGCCTTCACCGCGTCCATTTTGTTGTCTTCGACGGCGATCATGCCGGTGCGCAGTCCGAACGCTTTGAGCAGGATCTTGACGCCGCCGACGATCCTTTCGGGATGTTCGAGCATCAGTCTGTGGTTCGCCGTGATATACGGCTCGCACTCTGCGCAGTTTACGATCAGTTTGTCGGCTTTCCCGATCGCAGAGGATATTTTTGCATAGGTGGGAAAGGTCGCGCCGCCCATGCCGGCGATCCCGGCCTTGCGGACGACTTCAACGATCTCCTCGGGCGTCGCGTCAAGAATGCTTTTTTCAAAAGGATGTACGTCTTTGTAAACGGTATCCTGAAAATCGTTTTCGATCACCACGGTGTTTACGGCTGCGCCCATCGCGTTGTTGACCGACCGGATCTCGCTGACCGTTCCCGAAACGCTGGCGTGAACGGGACATCCCAGACCTTTTTCAACTTCTCCGATGATCTGACCTTTGTCGACGTGGTCTCCGGGTTTCACGCCGGGAACGCATTGAACGCCGATGTGCTGAGACATCGGAATGAACACGTATTTCGGCGGCGGAAGAATCTCGATTGAACACTTTCTCGTATTCTTGTGCTCGTTCAGATGCGTTCCGCCTCTGAAGGTAAATGCCACGGTATTGCACCTCTTTTCTTTCGATCGCGTAGGATCGTGACACGCTCATTTAATCCTTTTTATTTTACTATAATTTTATATAAATTACAAGAGCTTTCTTGCAAAAAAATGCCGTTTTGCTGACGAAATAGTCGGTATGATTGCCGGAATCGCGCAAATGTTAACGTTTTGAGAATTTTTTTTATACTATTTTTGTAGAAATTTAAAATTTTTATTGACAAACAGATGAAACGGAGTTAGAATACAGATGAAAGAAGCGCATCCGAAATGCTTACGATTGATGCGGAAAAAGACGTGAAAGTGAGAACGCTATGCCGACAAAAACTGTTTTGGTGATCGATACGGATCCGGGCGTATACAACGAAATCCGCCGCGGTCCCGAAGCGAAGGATTATGAAGTAAGGGTCGCAAACAGCGGTTCGTCAGGGCTTGAATGGTTTGGCAGGATCGCCCCTGATATCGTCATTCTTGATGCGAACACGGCCGATATTGACGCGCACGATATTTTTGACGCCGTTGCTAAAAAAGACGGAACGCCTGTGATCATCGCTGCGAAGCAGCGCTCGGAGGTCGACGCGGTCAGCTGGCTGAACTACGGTGCTGACGATTATATTTCGGTCCCGTTCGGCGCAAAGGAGTTTTTTGCGCGTATCAATGCCGTTCTGCGCAGATACAACAACTCAAAACGCAAGAATGAGAATATACTCGTATTTGATAAGCTTGAGATCAACATGGACGAGTATACCCTCCGCGTAGACGGAGTCAAGACGAGTATTCCGAGGAGGGAACTGGAGCTGCTTCACTACCTCGCTTCGAATTACAACAGAGTTTTCAAGAGGGACGAGCTTCTCGATAAGATATGGGGGTACGATTTCTGGGGCGGCTCGCGTACCGTCGACGTACATATCAAGAGACTTCGTGAAAAACTCAACGGTGTTTCGGATAAGTGGTCGATCACGACGGTATGGAGCGTCGGATACAAGTTTGAACTTATCGAATAAGTGGGGGTGTTTCATTTGGCGTATTTGCGCCAATTGAAACACCCCCGTCGACGTTTTGCTCCTCGGCTCACGCCTCGGTTTTGTCATATTGTTAGACAATAAGCGTTCGCCTGTCCGGACAAAACCGCAAAAGTCGCGCAAAACGGACGGGATCCCGACCATCCGTTTTGCGGGGGCTGCTCATTTCAGGCAAATGAAACAGCCCCATATCACTCGGCGCGAAGCGCGAATATCACTGCGCTGAAGCGCATGGTGCGAAGCGCTCAGCGCCTCATCTCTTGGGTATAAATCTCTCAAAGATCGGATTCGTTCCGTCTTTGACGCAGCGGTCGAAATCCTCCTGATCGCGCACCGTCCAGAAGCAGATCCGGCAGCCGGCGCGGCGCAAGAGGCGCAGCGGGAGCGCAGAGCGGTGAGCGGTATTGTAGGCGACGAAATCGGGATACGTAAAGAGGTTCATGAACATCGACCACAGAAGCAGCCGCATATATCCCGGCGCGTCCTTCGTCCGGAGGAAGTCCTGGCAGAGCTGACCGCGCGCGACGTCCGGCGCCGCTTTTTTCAGAGCGACGAGCACGCGCGGGTCAAAACTTTCGACGATATATTTTCCTTTGTATCCCTCAAGCTCCTTCAGCATACAGTCAACGAGCGCGCGCCCGCTGTTGCCGTCGTTCTTGAGTTCGATGAGCAGGGGCGAGCGCCCGTCCACCAGTTCGAGAAACTCCCTGAAAGTCGGGATCTTCGAGCCGTCGGGCAGAGATACCGCGCGCAGCTCTTCGAGCGTGCAGGCGTTGATTTTCAGATCGGTTCCGCACATCCGTTTCGTTGTACCGTCGTGATGGACGACGAGCACGCCGTCGCGCGTCAGATGCAGATCGAATTCGATCCCGTACCCCTTCTCCGCGGCGGCGGCGAACGCCGCCATGCTGTTTTCCGGCCGCTTGTCGTCATGAAGCCCCCTGTGGGCAAAAACGACCTCTTCAAATCCCTTCATCGCTTCCCCGCCCTTCCGCGTGTGCAGAAGCGCGATCAGCCAGAAGCCGGCGACGATCAGACAGAACGCCGCGATCCCGACCGCCGTCCACAATAACCACCACATAATTATCCTTTCTTTTTCTTCTTTTTCTTCATTTTCTTCTTTCCTCTTCAAACGCCTGTCTGTTGAAAATCACGTTCAGGGAGCCCCGAGACGCGCGCATCGTGATGCAGCGCGCAGAGATTTTTCCTCTTCAAACGCATGTCTGCTGAAAATCACGTTCAGGGAGCCCCGAGACGCGCGCATCGTGAT
>JAFTCT010000087.1 GCA_017454525.1 Clostridia bacterium | reverse complement strand
TTGCGCGACTTTTGCGGTTTTGTCCGGACAGGCGAACGCTTATTGTCTAACAATATGACAAAACCGAGGCGTGAGCCGAGGAGCAAAACGTCGACGGGGGTGTTTCATTTGGCGCAAATACGCCAAATGAAACACCCCCTTTGTAAGATGCCGGCTCATTTGCCTGACACGCGCGCCTCAATTCCCCGCGCTCAGCGCGTCGAGCAGCGCCGTGACGTCTTCGATCGAAACGCGCCCGTTCCGGTCGACGTCCGCGGCGCGCGCCGCTTCGGCCTGTCCCGTCGCGAGCATATCGAGAAGGCGCGTCACGTCCTCGATCGACAGAACGCCGTTCTCGTCGACGTCGCCCGGCAGATAGGTCAGGCGCGCGATGAAGATCGCGGTATAGGTGACGTCGCCCGTCACCTCGGAAAGCTCCGGCGACCAGCGGTCAAAAAAGTATTCAACGCCGTTCTCGTCCTCGATTTCGAGCGAGCCGTTGAAGCAGTCGAAGGGATCGGAGCCCTCCCTGGCTCTTGCCGTGAAGCTCTGATCTCCGACGACCCAGGTCACGGTATAGTAGACCGGCTCGGGCAGCGCGCCGCCGACGGCAGCCGCCTTGTACGGCAGATCGTTCGGCGTGCTGCCCACCAGCGCGGTCAGCGCGCCGCCGCCGTACTGCAGTCCGTAGAGTACCGTATCGTCCGGACAGCTCCAGACCGCCGTTTCCTCATCCGTGAAGGGATCGTAGGCGTAGACGGCGGAATCGTCGGTAAAGTAGACGAATTTGCCGTCGGACGCGATCCCCGAGAAGTTGCCGACGTACCAGCCGCTCTCGCCGGGAATGCGCCACTTCGAGGGCAGGTCGCGGATATTGCGGATCGCGCAGTCGTCGGCGAAGATCTGCGCCAGCACCGCGCCGCCGTCCGTCGGGACGACGCAGTAAAAGTCGTCGTCAACGGCGACCGTCGGGCGCGTACAGTCCTTCAGCATCGTATGGAGCGGATGATCGTCGGCGCACACCTGCACGGCGGCGCCGTATTCGATATCGTCGACGTTTTTTGAGCCGTTGTTCTGCGCGGCGGTCGTCACGGCGCCGGTGAGGAACCAGGTGTGCTGCGCCTGTCCCGCGCGATCCCTCAGCGGATCGTCGTGCGTGACGTCGAGATGATACCACCTGCCGTCAAGGCAGACGACGTTCCAGATGTGATTGAGTTTATTGCTCCGGGCGTAGGTGCAGGGGATGCCGAAGCGGTTCATGAGCAGCGTGAAAACGGCGGTATACGACTGGCAGACGCCCTTTTTCTCCGCAAGGAAGCGATAGGCGTCGTTGATCTCGTAGGTGACGTCGTATTCGTAGTTCGACGCGAGATAATCGTGGTAGAACAGGACCGTCTCAAGGGGCGTCGCGTCCTCCGGACAGAGCGCAAAGAGCGCTTCCGTCATCTCCCCGAAGCGCGCGCGCCGTTCGGACAGTTCCTCCGGCGCATACTCGTACGGGATGTAGACCTTCATGACGACGCCGCCGGAGTAGCTGTAGGAATAGCCGCCCGTCCAGAAGAAGAACTGCGGATTCTGATAGAACGCCGCGCCGCAGACGCTCTTCAGTTCGGACAGAGGCAGCGCGTACGCCGAGACGTCGACGGTCAGCATCCATTTGCCCCGGTTTTCATCATAGACCGGCTCCCCTGCCGCAAGCGCCGAAACGATCTTTTCGTACGCTTCCCCGAAGTCGAGCGCGCCGTCCGCGCCGACCGTTCCGACAGCCCCGTGGGAGACCAGGCAGAACGCGCCCGCCGTCAGGATCACCGCCAGCAGCAGCGCCGCCATTTTTCTGAACAGATGCATAGAATACTCCTTTTTTGCAGAAATAGCAAAAAAACGCTTTTCTTTTGTTTGCTTGTGTGTTATAATCGTACCGTCGGGAGACAGGAACTCCGCCCGGCGGAAAGGATGGAAAAACGATGAGCGCCGTTGAGACCAATAAAGCGCGTTTTACCAAAATCTTCAGCGAGAATATCAGGCGCGAGGGCGCCGACAGGCTCCTTGAATACCTCACGACAGGGTGCGATTTCTTCACCTGCCCCGCCTCGGCGCGCTATCACGGCGCCTTTGAAGGCGGGCTGTGCGCGCATTCGCTGAACGTTTACGACTGCCTCGTCTCGTTCCTCGAGAGCAAGGCGGCAAAGGATCTGGGCTTCAATTACAGCCCCGATACCGTCGCGACGGTCTCGCTTCTGCACGACGTCTGCAAGATCGGCTGCTACAAGGTCTCCTACCGCAACGTCAAGGACGATCAGCACAACGTCTGGCAGCGCGTGCCCTTCTATGAATTCTCCGACCCGATGCCCTACGGTCACGGCGAAAAATCGGTCTATATGCTGTCGGGCTATCTGCGCCTGACGCGCGAGGAGGCGTTCGCCATCCGCTACCACATGGGTTTCTCTGGCGTGGAGGAGAAACGCGACGTCGGGGCGGCGTTCGAAAAATACCCGCTCGCCTACGCGCTTTCGCACGCCGATATGATGGCGACCTTCTTCCTTGAAGGAAAGGAATAAGTTCAGTTCTCAAAGGAAGGGGACTTCTCTGCCGCTTCCGCGCCGGGCGTTTGCCCGTCCGACGCGTCAAGGAAGACGCAGACGGCGCCCGAAACGGTCAGGATCGCCGTCAGAGCCGCCGCCGCGTCGAGCACGACGTCG
This sequence comes from Clostridia bacterium, assembly GCA_017454525.1. Lineage (GTDB taxonomy): Bacteria > Bacillota > Clostridia > Oscillospirales > CAG-272 > UBA11512. Next base: position 12,267 of record JAFTCT010000087.1, on the reverse strand, counting down.
AGCGCCGACCCGAGTCTGCCCGGCACGAAGAGCTGATGCACTTCGTCCGAGATCGCGTAGAGGATACAGAAAAGGAATGAGAAAAGGATCAGCAGCCCCCGCGGGACGCTCTTCCTTTTTTTCTTTTTCTGCCGTATTGTCGGCGTTTCGCCCGAGAACGTCAAGAAAAACAGCGCGCAGAACGCGCCCAGAGCCATGTATTCAACGGCGTGTCCGAACTTGCGGATCGTCTTTTCGATATAGTTCGTCTCGGCGGTCTTTTCCCTCTCGGACATCTGCTCGTAGCCGTTGACGACCTGCCGCGCGACGTTGTCGGCAAACGCGGCGCTGTGCGCCGTGGTTTTCTCCCGGTCCTCGCCCGAAAAAACGAAGATCGCGGCGCAGACCGCCAGCGTCAGCACAAGGAAAACCGCCCGCAGGACCGTCCGCGCGCCCGGATGCCGCGCGCTCACGGCGATACCTCCCGTCCTTTCAGACCCTCAAGGTAGGCGAAAACGTCGAAGGGCTCGGGCGCGCAGTCCTTTTTCAGATACAGCGGATGATGCGGATGCCCGCTTTTCGAGCGTGCGCCGAAGGTGAACCAGCGCGCGCCGAAGGGGACGGCGGCGTCGGCGAACGCCCGCACGCAGCCGGGCAGATAATCCCTTTTCTCGACCAGCGTCCCCCACGCCGCCCAGACATCGGGCGGCTCTTTGCACAAGGACAGCATATAGGAGAACGCCTCCACGTTGTATGTATGAAGAAGACCGTTGAACGCGCGCTCCATATCCGACGGATCGGTGGCGCGCTGAGCGTAGAGATTGAACATCAGAAAGGAGTCGTAGCCGTTGCCCAGCGCGACGCGCTCCACGCTCTTCAGCGTCGGATCGAGCCGTCCGGGCGCGGCGGTACTGGGGTTGACGCCGATGCAGAACAGCGGTTTTTCCCCGCGCGTGCCCAGCACGTAACGGTATTCGCCGTAGGAAGACGGCAGATAGATCCATTTCGTCACGTCGTAATCCTCCGCGGACGCCTCCTTCTCAAGCGCCTGCGCAAAGGAGAGGATCCCGATCGAAGCGGTATCGCCCTCCGGCGTATGTCTCACGGTCATCCCTCCCTCTCCGGCAAATGCGTCAAAAACCGTTCACGGTACCATCATACCATATTTTTTTTTGGTTTTCAACATTCATTCTCTATTTTCTTATTGAATATTTTTTCAAAGTATGGTAGAATGTTCTCGAATACCCGGGAATAGCCGCGGAAGCGGCGGCCCGTCTCCCAAGTGAAAGGAATGATCATGATCATGCGCACAAAGAGAATTCTCGCGATGCTCCTCGCGGTCCTGACCGCGGCGTCCCTCCTTACCGTTTTCCCGGCGTTCGAAGCGTCGGCGGAAGACAACGCGGAAGAGAATATCGCGCTCAACAAGCCGGTGACCACCAACCGCAATCCGCGGCTGGCGTCGCTCATCACCGACGGCAACCCCATCACCGCATGGACGTCCGACTGGGTGCCGCTGTACGCCGAGATCGATCTTCAGGCGAACTACGCGCTCGACCGCGTCGTCGTGAAACTGCCTCTGAAGAGCACCGACGCACGGCTTTACGAATTCGCGTTCAACGTATACGCCAGCGACGACGGCGAGAATTTTGAGCGCGTCGGCGAGATGCGCACGCCCGGAAAGGCGCCCGAGAGCGGCTACGTCTTCAGGATCGCGCAGACCAAGCCCTACCGCTACGTGCGGGTGATGAGCACGATGTCGACCTGCGGCTCGGGCGCCTCCACCGCCTTTTCCGAGATCGAGGTCTACGGAACGCTCTCCGACACGCCGGTCACCGACAAGCGCACGACCGTAGAGTTCCCCTCTTACGACGAGTGGCTTCTTAAGAACTGCGGCGTCGATCTGAGCAGGATCAGGGACGAAAACGGGAAATACCGCATCGAGGATACCTATACCGAGGCGGATACCGTTAAGGCGCTGGAGGGACTCGTCACGAGGATCCTCGGCGCGCAGTACCTCTCCTGGTTCACGTTCGACGTGACCGCGCCGTCCGAAAGCGGCAACGATTACTATGAGATCTCTTCCGAGGGCGCAAAGATCCTCATCAAGGGCAACAAAGGGGTCAGCATCGCGGCGGGCCTCAATCATTACCTCAAATACTTCTGCAAGGTCAACGTTTCCCAGGAGTCGTCCCAGGTACGTATGCCCGACGCGGTCGTGCCGGTCGGCGAGACGATTCGCACCGAGACCGTTCTGCCCGTGCGCTATACCTATAACTACTGCACGCTCTCCTATACGATGCCCTACTACGGCTACGACGAATGGCAGAGAGAACTCGACTACCTGATGCTCTCGGGCATCAACGTGATCCTCGACACGACCGCGACCGAGGCGTTGTGGGTGATGTATCTGCAGAAATTCGGCTACACGCTCGAGGAAGCCAAGCAGTTCGTCTGCGGCTACGCGTGGAAAGCGTGGTGGCTGATGGGCAACCTCGAGGGCTACGGCGGACCGGTCAGCAACACCTGGATCGTCGACACCGTCGAAATGGCGCGCGTCAATCAGCGCTATCTCGCGGTCATGGGCGCCGACCCCTGCCTGCAGGCGTTCACCGGCACCCTGCCCACGAATTTCGCCTCCAAAGCGAAGTCGACGCTCACGGCGCTCGGCTATCCCGATATCTCCCCGAAAATGACCTCCACCGGCTCCTGGGCGGGCTTCACGCGCCCCTGGGCGCTCAACACCGACTACGAGGGCTTCGACTATCTCGCGAAGACCTTCTATGAGGTCCAGGATTACATCTACGGCAGGATCGGCGACTACTACGCCGGCGACTTCCTGCACGAGATCTCTTCCGGCTTCAAACTCGACGCGCAGTTCGACAAGGCGCGCATGAGCCGCGCGGTGCTCGACAAGGTCATTGAGGAAAACGACCGCGGCGTCTGGATCATCCAGTCCTGGTGGGAAAACCCGCTGCCCGAAGTGGTCGAGGGCTGGGGAGACGACCGTGAGGATCATATGCTGCTTCTGGACCTCGCCGCCGCGAAGAGCCCCCGCTGGAAGAACCGCACCAACTACGGCGGCTATGAATTCGGCGGATCCTCCTGGTGCTACTGCATCCTCGAGGACTACGGCGGCAGAGACGGCGCGCACCTCAATCTGAAAATGCTGGCGAAATCCCTCGCGAACGCCGTGAAGGTCGCCGAGCACATCAAGGGCATCGGACTGACCAGCGAAGGCACCGAAAGGAACCCCGTGGTCTTCGATCTCTTCTGGGAACTGGCGTGGTATCCCGAGACCGACGCGAAGGACTGGATCCGCTCCTACGCCGAGCGCCGCTTCGGCACCCCCGACGCCGCCGACGCCTGGGCGGGACTGCTGAACAATCTCTACGGGACCGATACGCTCGACGGCACGACCGTCAACTACGCGATCGGCAACTATCCGAAATTCGACTATACGGGCGGCTATTTCTATCCGAACTACAGCCGCGACCGTCTTGACGCCGCCCTGAACGCCTTCCTCGATCTGTACGACCGGTGCAAGGATTATGAGACCTACGTTTACGATGCGGTCGAACTCTTCACGACGGAACTGGCGAACACGACGACCAAACTGCTTGAAAAGGCGTTCAACGCCGCGAAAGCCGGCGACTACGACGCCTTCAAGACCGCGAAAGCGGGCTTCCTGCGCGCCATGCAGCTGGCAGACGAACTGAACGGCTACGTGAAGAACCAAACGCTGGGCAACTGGGTCGGCAGAGTAGACGTCTTCACGAACGACGCGCGCACCGGAAGCTACAGCGATTTCGACGTCGATCTTATGAAGCTCGACGCGGTCATCCTCATCACCAACTGGTCGACGATCGATCTGGGGAACTACGCCTACCGCCTCTTCAACGGTCTGATCGACTCCTACTACTACACGATGTGGAACACCTTCATGCAGTCGGCGGAAATGCGCGTGAAAACGGGCGGAAAGATCACCAAGGGCGACGAACGTCTGGACGCGACGGTCACCTACTGCTACAACGTCGGCAGACAGACGGCGCTCGACGCGATGTTCGGGAAGCCGTTCCTCGCCGACGCCGTTCCGGTCGACGGCGATCTCTCTCACAGATCCTTGAAAGAGGTGCTCACCGAGATCTCCGAATACTATTTCTATACGAGCAAAGACCTTCCCTTCTCGGCGACGCTGCGCGAAGGCAGCACGCTTGAGATCAAAGACGGGACCGTCGGCGGCGCCGCAGGCGCGCTGACCGCGGGCGAGATCGCCGCGCAGTTCACCGTCTCGGGACCTGCCGAAGTGCGGATCACGAAGGACGGCAGAACGCTGCTCGACGACGGCGAGAAGCCCGAAGCGGGCATGAAGATCGTCCTTTACACCGAGGGCAGTATCTTCGACGTCCTCGGCATGACGGTCGGCGAACTGAAGACAGACCCCGCGGCGGCGCAGCAGTATGCGGGGCTCGAAGCGAAATACAAGGCGCTTTCTGACCTCTGGGCGCGCGTTGACAAGACGCGCCTCGGCTCGGCGTCCCGCGCCGCAATGGAAGATTACATTTCGCGCGCAGACAAAGCGCTCGAAGGCAGTTCGCTCACGGCGCTGACCGATCTCGAAAAGCGGTACGCGCAGGCCGAAGCGATCCTGAAGGAACTGACTGCAAAGAACCGTGAAGCGTACGTTTCCGAAATGCCCTTCGACGTTCTGTCCTGCGCAGTCTGCGCGGCGGCTGCGTCCGAAAAACGCACCGCCGGCTGACGCCGCGCAGCCGGGCGGCAAGGGACCTGCGCCGCGGCGGGCAGATACCGATATCACAGTAACGGGAGGAAGAACATGATCTCGATCAAAGGCACGCTGTCCGCACTTCTTTTTGTGCTCGTTGTGCTCTTTTCCACGGTATGCGGCGCTTTCATCGGCATTCAGACCGTCATGGACCGGAACAACGTTTGCGAGGTCCTCTCCTCCTACGCGAAAACCGCCGCGCCCCGCGAAAACGAAACCGCGCTGCAGTATTTTGTCTCTCAATCCGTTTACGGGAAGGAAACCGTTTCAGGTATGCCGGAGGGTCTGTTCGGTCTGTCCAGACTCTCGACGATCATCACCTTCTTCCGCAGTAAATACGGTCTGATCAGTCTGATGCTCAATACCGTCGACGCCGACAAACTTTTCACGAGAGGGATGCTTCAGTCGGCGCTTTCGGACCGGTCGCTCGCCGAATACGCGGCGGCGGTAAAAGGGGATCCCGACGCGTTTATGAATACGCCGTTCGTGATCGGCATGACCGTCCGGAGCGCGTACGTCTATTTTGAACATCCGGGCGCCGGCAGCAGGGAGGAAACGAAAAAACTTGTCGCCGAAGCCGTCGCTGACGCCGCGGGAAAGCACAAAGAGGATTTCGCCGTTCTCTTCGGCAGAGATCTTGACGCCGGGGACGGTCCGGCGATCGACGCGCTCTGCGGCGTATTCGCCTCCAGGATCGCCGGGAATATGGTCGTGCCGACGGAAAAATCGGCGTCGATGAAGGGCGCGACGAAAGCCCTGATCTCGGTGTGCACCTCAAGCGGCTTCATCTTTTCCACCGGCTTTCTCGCGCTGCTCACGATGCTTTTGCTCCTCGTCCTCCTGCGCAGCCCGCGTTCGACCGCCAACTACGTCGGCTGGTCGCTGCTCGTTTCGGGCGCGATCGTGATCGCCCTGATCTCATGCAAGGACGTGATCGCGGGACGGCTGATCGCCGAAAGCACCGGCGTCCGGGGGAACGTCGGCGCCTCTTTCGCCGTCACGGGCGCCGTCTTCTGCGTCGTCGGTCTTGCGCTGCTCGTCACGCCGGCGGCATACGAAGCGGCAAAGAAAAGGAAAAACAAACTGGTCCTTGACATCAACGCCGAAACGATGACCGTCAGCGACATCCGCGTCATCAACGAGATCGGTCTGGGCGACATCATCATCAATAAAGAGAACCCCAACAAGCGCGCCGACGGGCTCGTCGATTACTACGGAGACGGCAGAGGTCTGGACGCGCAGCGCGCCTACCGCGCCAGAACCGGGACGGCAGCCCCGCGCGATCCGTCTTCGGACGGCGGACGCGGCGGCGAAGCGGAAGCGACGGCAGAAGAAATTCCCGCGGCAAACGAAACGGACCCGGCGACGCCCGGAAAGCAGGACGAAGAGGACTGACAAAACGTCGAAATTTACAATATTTTCAATGATCGCAAAAACTTTATTTTTTGATAATCACAAAAAACACTTGACAGAACTCTTGTTTTCGGTTACAATGGAGGTTAGATGTGAAAGAATGCCTTCTTTCACATCTTCGGATCATGTAAAATTGAATATGAAGAAAAGGAGGTGCAGGATTTGCCCGATATCGTCTGGTATATCATCACGGGCGCTGCGTGCGCGCTGGTCTTCGGGTTTTTAGGCGTTCTGCTCGGTATCAAGTACCGCAAGAAGTTCGCCGAAGCGGAGATCGGATCTGCGGAACAGGAAGCCAAGCGGATCATCGAGGAAGGAAGCAAAACGGCGGAGCAGAAGAAAAAAGAGATGCTCATCGAAGCCAAGGAAGAGATCCTCAAGAACCGCAACGAACTGGAACGCGAGATCAAGGAGCGGCGCGGCGAACTGTCCAAACTCGAACGCAGATGCGTAACGCGCGAAGAGACCCTCGACCGCAAGATCGATCAGCTCGAAAAGAAGGAAGAGGCGCTGAACGAGAAAGTCAAGGCGTACGAAGCGAAATCCGAGGAGATCGAAGGGATCAAAAAGCAGCAGCTTGAGAAACTCGAGGAACTCTCCGGACTGACCGCGGACGCCGCGAAGGAACTGCTCATCGCACAGGTCGAAGAGCAGGCGCGCTACGAAGCTTCTCAGAAACTCATTGAGATCGAAGAGCAGCTCAAGGAAGACGCTGAGGACAAAGCACGCAACATTATTTCGCTTGCGATCTCCAGGATCGCCGGCGAGCAGGTCGCGGAAGCGACCGTGTCGGTCGTGGCGCTGCCCAACGACGACATGAAGGGCCGTATCATCGGCAGAGAGGGCAGAAACATCAGAGCTGTGGAAACGGCGACGGGCGTCGATCTCATCATCGACGATACCCCCGAAGCCATCACGATCTCCAGTTTCGACCCGATCCGCAGGGAGGTCGCGAGACTGACCCTCGAAAAACTCGTCGCCGACGGACGTATCCATCCGACGCGCATCGAGGAAACCGTCGAAAAAGCCAAAAAGGAAGTGGACAACCGCATCAAGCAGGCGGGCGAAAAAGCCGTCTTCGAAACGGGCATCCACGGTCTCAACAACGAGTTGGTCAAGATTTTAGGCCGACTCATGTACCGTACCAGTTACGGTCAGAACGTCCTCAATCACTCGGTCGAAGTCTCCTACATCGCAGGGATCATCGCAGATGAACTCGGCGTGGACGGAACGCTGGCAAGACGCGCGGGACTGCTCCACGACATCGGCAAGGCGATGACCGCCGAGGTCGAAGGCTCGCACGTACAGATCGGCGTTGAAATCGCCAAGAAGTACAAGGAAAACAAGGACGTCATTCATGCCATCGAAGCGCACCACGGAGACGTGGAGCCGCGCACGATCACCGCACTGATCGTTCAGGCGGCGGACGCGATCAGCGCGGCGCGTCCCGGCGCACGCAGAGAGGATATCGAAAACTTCATCAAACGTCTCCAGAAGCTCGAGGAGATCTCGCAGAGCTTCCCCGGCGTTGAAAAAGCGTACGCGATCCAGGCAGGCAGAGAAGTCCGCGTCATGGTCAAGCCCGAAGACGTCAGCGACCAGAATATGGTCCTGCTCGCAAGAGATATCGCCCGCAAGATCGAGGGTGAGCTCAAGTATCCCGGACAGATCAAAGTCAATCTGATCAGGGAGAGCAGAGCGACGGATTATGCAAAATAACCGCTGCAGCGCAATTTGATATATATAATATATAGAGTCACTTTCGAAAATGATCCGCTGTTTTCTGCTGAAAACGGGTGAATATATATGGTGAGTATATATTATGAACGTCTTACACGTGCGTTGAAAGGGGCGTTTCATCAGGCGCGCAGGCGCACGGTGAAGCGCCCCTTTTATGAAACCCCGCCGGGCAAGACCGGCGAAACGGTATCCCCGGCGCAATACGCCGGATAGAAAGAGAAGTCAGAATGAACGTATTATGTCTCGGCGACGTCGTCGGTCAGGCGGGCGTGGACGATCTGCTGTCCCGCCTTCCCGCCGTCAGGCGGGAACTGCGCGCCGACCTCGTCATCGTCAACGGCGAGAACGCTTCGATGGGCAGAGGAAACGGCATGACCGCGGAAGACGTGAAGGACCTCTTCATGGCGGGCGCAGACGTCATCACCGGCGGCAACCACACCTTCAGACAGAGGAACGTCTACGAACTGCTCGACGACAGCGTCTCGATTTTGCGCCCGGCGAACTACCCTCCGGCAAATCCCGGCAGAGGCAGCAGCGTCGTGCGCATTTCGGGACGCGATATCCTCGTCGTCAACCTCGCGGGCAGAGTCGGCATGGAGCCCGCCGCCTGCCCCTTTGAAACCTTCGACCGCATCGTCGCGGAGGAGAAGCGGCGGTACGATTTCATCGCCGTCGATTTCCACGCCGAGGCGACCAGCGAAAAGGTCGCGTTAGGACATTACGTCAGGGAGCGCGCCGCGATCTTCTTCGGCACGCACACCCACGTGCAGACCGCCGACGAGCGGATCCTGGAGGGCGGCTGCGGCTATATCACAGACCTCGGGATGTGCGGACCTTCCTGCTCCGCGCTCGGACTGAAGACCGAACTGATCGTCTGGAAATTCCGCACTGGTATGCCCTGCCGGTTCGAACTCGCCGACACCCCCTGCCGCATGGAGGGCGCGCTGTTCACCCTCGACGACAGGACCTACCGCTGCACCGCCGTGCGGCGGATCAGCGTGTGAACCGTACAGCGCGAACGGTCGGACGGGAACGGTAAATAACGGAAGGGGCTGTAGCATTTTCGCGTTTTGCTACAACCCTTTTTGGTTTATGCCGCGCACAAGTGTCACAAAAGTGTCATATACCATTGACAAAACCAAATTAATAGTGTATAACAAAAGCACTGATCGAATCTACTGTTAAGGAGATTATCGAATGAAACTAAACTGCGTTTCTGAAACCGAGATTATGGAATTCAAATCCACGCTCTCCGAACTTGATAAAGGAATTATATCGCTTACGTCAATGCTGAATAAGGGCGGAAGTGGTAAGGTTTATTTTGGAGTAAGAAACGACGGTGAAATTCTCGGACTTGACGGAATGCTCGGTCAAGAAACCGTTAAAAAAATCGGAACGAGAATTGCAGAAATCGTTCGTCCAACTGTAATACCCAAAATCTATTTTGAGGAGCATGATGAAAAAACTATTATAGTTGTTGAAGTCACCGGTCACAACAAGCCCTATTCAGCAAACGGTGAATATCGCATTCGAGTAGGGAGCGAAAACAAAAAAATTGATCCGGATCTCTTGGGAGAACTATTCTTCTCTAACGCTCAAGCTATGATAGATAATGTTGAATCATTGAACCAAGACCTATCTTTTTCTGAACTAAAGCAGTTATACCTTATAAAAGGTTTGACCATTGATGACAAAACGTTTGCTCTCAATATGGGGCTTCTTACAAAAACCGGGACTTATAATTATCTGGCAGAGATTCTGTCTGACAATAATAATTGCTCGATTAAAGTTGTGCGTTTCAAAGGGAAAGATAAGCAGGAAATGATCAGCCGCAACGAATATGGCTATCACTGCCTTTTGATTGCTATGAAGCAGGCTTACGACTATGTAGCAGCATTAAATGAAGTGCGTGTTGATCTCAAAGCGGGGCTTGAACGAAAAGAAGTTCCGCTATTCAATTTGGAATGTTTTGATGAAGCGTGGACAAATGCTTGCCTGCACAACAGATGGATCAAAAACATCCCGCCGGCTATTTATATATTTTCCGACCGTATTGAGATCGTATCAACCGGCGGTCTTCCCTATGACTTTTCTAAAGATGAATTTTTTGCGGGGATTTCACATCCGGTTAACCTGTCTCTTCAAAAGATAATGGGGCAATTGGATATGGTCGAGCAAACTGGACACGGTGTGCCGAAAATTATCGGTGTATACGGTACGCAAGCTTTTGAAATCGCAGATAATCATATTACTGTGACCATACCATTTGCGTTTGAACCGAGTATGAATCAAACAAGTTATGACGGGCTGTCCACTACACATGCGGCAGTTCTGAAAGTCATTAAGAACAACCCTTCGCTGCGTATTGAAGATATCGCAAAGCTTGCAGGAATCGGGAGAACAAGAACGGCACAAATCATTACAGACCTAAAATCTTTAGGTAAGATCGAACGTGTCGGAGGCAATAAAAAAGGTTACTGGAAGGTTAAATAAGAGTGCAACGCCAAGTGGCACAGAAAAGTGACACAAAAAGCGGCACAAAAGTGGCATATAAGTTTATTGTTTCGTTTTGATCGCCAAAATGCAGTCTGCAAGTGTTATATCCCTTTTGCGGTACAAAAAAGAGGGGGTATAATGGGTATAATAATTGAAAAAAGTTTTGAGTTGTCGGTAAATATCAACAACTGATAATATACGAACGAATGTTACTGACAAACGCGAAAAAACGTGCTATAATACCCGCACAACTGAATAAGAACTCTATTCGAGCAAGCGGAGGGAACCTTGACCGGTTGGACTACCAAGCGCCGTGCGAGTCGAAATGATGATGGGATAACTGTATCTCTATTCGACCGAGCGCCGTACCGTTAACGGTTGGACTACAGAGCGCCGTGCGAGTCAGAATAATACGGGACGACTGTATCATTTTGGATCCACGGCGTTTTTTTGCTCGGATAGCTCGCGCGACGAAAGAAGTCTTTTCCTCTTGATCGGGAAAGGACTTTTTGTTTTCGGCAACGGTCCGGTTCTATGGTAGCAATTATACCCGACAAACTCACTGATGCAAAACCCGTGACGCCGTTTACGCCTCTACGCGGGAATAGCCTTGAACAATGCGATTTCGCGAAGGTTTCGCACTGCCTTTTGAAAAATCTGCCAGCGCCTGCCGAAAGGGATAAATGAGCGAAAAATGCAGATAATGATTTTGCAAGTGAAATTTGCTTGATTTGTCCAACCGAAAGGAATGATATAGATGAAAGCAACTGGAATCGTCCGTCGCATCGACGATCTCGGGCGCGTCGTGATCCCGAAGGAGATCCGCAGAACGATGCGGATCCGGGAGGGGGACCCGCTTGAAATATTTACCAACCGAGAAGGCGAGGTCATTTTTAAGAAGTATTCGCCGATCGGAGAACTCGGCGTGTTCGCGGCGCAGTACGCCGAAACGCTCTACAAAACCGCCGATCTCCCCGTGGTGATCTGCGACAAAGACAGCGTGATCGCCTGCGCAGGCGTGCCGAAAAAGGAATTCATTGACCGCAGAGTCTCGCCCGCCGTCGAGGAACTCATGGAAAAGCGCACCCTCACGCGCGTTACCGAAAACTCTCCGCTGCCCGTCACCGGCGAAGGTGACAGCGCCTATTCCGCGTCGGTCGTCATGCCGATCACGGCGCAGGGCGACGTCATCGGCGCCGTCCTGTCCATGAAGACCGCCGATAAGCCCGGCGCCGTACCCGAAGACGCCGAAACCAAACTCGTGCAGACGGCGGCGGGCTTTCTGGGAAAGCAACTCGAGGACTGAACGCAGAGCGCGGCGAAGAAAATCGCCTATAAGCCTCCCCCGAACAGCGCAACGAAAGGAGCGACGTTCGGGGGAGACTTGTAGGAGATGAAATCGCTGCGACGGTGAAATCCGCCTCACGGCGGGTTGAAGACTTGGCGCGGAGCGCAAAGGAAAGCGCGGAGCGCGAAGCAAAAGGCGGCGTTTGGGGGTTCCCAAGGAAAGGTGGCGCTTGCCGACGGATGAACGTGAGCCTTCCCCGATGGGGGAAGGTGGCGCTTGCCGCCGGATGAGGCAAAACACTACCGTTGGGCTATGGCGTCGGCGAAGCCGACAGAACAATATCTTGATTATCTGCGATAAATATGAAGACGGTAATGAATATCTGCTCTTTTTTCTATTTTTTTCTATTTTTTCTTTCTTTCAAAAAAGTTGTTTGCAGTCTGTTTAATATATGGTTTGATATCCGGAAGCAGACAATTCGATTGTGAATAACCTATATTCTTTGTTTGCAATTGTTCCGGTAAAGCAGTAATTTGCTTTTCGTTTTGTCGGCGTCGCCGACACC
>JAFTCT010000086.1 GCA_017454525.1 Clostridia bacterium | reverse complement strand
GGCGAGCTGTTTTGCCGCAGAACAAGGCGTACAAATTGAAACAATACTTTGTGTATTGTGAAATTTGGCAACGCAGTTATGCGGCAAAACAGCCGCCGAAGCATTGCTGTCCGGATGTGCTATGAATATTTAGAGGTCCCCTTATTTTACTCTTCTGACGAGCACGACGGCGAGCGCCGCCAAAAACGCCGCCAGCGCGTAGAGCGCCGTACAGATCAGAAAGAGGGGATCGTGCAGGGAGATCAGATAGAAAAAGGAGGGGAAAAGCGCCGAGACCGCCCGGGGCGCGCCGCTGTCTATAAAGACCGGCGTGAGCGCGGCGGAACCGGAAAGAAGCAGGATGAGCGCCACGCCCATCGCCCGCTTTGACGAAAGAAGGACCTCCAGAAAGAGCGACAGTCCCGCCGCCGCGAGCGCAAAGAGCATCAGCGCCGGGAAAGCGTACCTGCCGCCGGCGATCCCCAGAAGCGCCATGGCGCCGTAGGACAGAAGCGCCGTCAGGACCGTGGGGAAAAGCACCTCCGAAACGGCGCCCGCGGCGTTCCGCGCGCCCGTGCCGAGGGCAAAGCGGCGTTTTTCACGTTCGCCGAGCGAGAGGATCGCAAAAGTCATCCCCGCCGAAAGGATCAGAAGCGAGAGCATCCCGCGTACGGGAGAAACGGCAAAATGCTCGTTTTTCACCTGCTCGTCGTTCAGATCGACGAAGACGATCAGTTCCTCGTCCTTCACTTCAAGCGCGTAATACGCCGCCGCTTCGCTTTCAGACACTTCCCTGCCGGAAAGATCCGAAAGATCGTTCCTGAAGACCTCCCGCGCGATCACCGGATAGACCGACATGAACACTCTTTCGCGGCAGAGCGCGGCGTAGACGTTCTCGTCCTTCACGACGCAGACCGCCGCCTTCGCGCTTTTGCCTGCAAGATAGTCCTTCACGGTCTTATTCAGTCCTTCGCGGAAGATTATCGCGCAGTCGGCTTTCCCGCCGCGCACCGCTTCCCGCGCTTCCTCCGGCGAGGAAACGAAGGAGAGCGAGAGCACGCCGCCGTCGCGCTCAAGATCGCTTTTCACCGGGTGGAGGTCTTCCTCGTCCGGGCAGTACAAGGCGACGTAGAGAAATCCGTCGTCCTTTTCCGCCGTCTGCGAAAAGAGGGCGCAGAGCGTAAGCGTGACGGCGATCACCGCGACGAACGCCGGTCTGCACACCGTTCTCCTGCATACCGTGTAAAGAATAAACAGAAGATTTCCGATCGCCGCAGAAAGGGCTTTGAACACTTTTTTCACGCCGCCCTCCTTCCCCTCTTCACGCCCGACAGCACGAGCGCCGAAGACGCAAACAGCAGCAGCCAGAAAAGAAGGATGAAAAACGAAAAGAGGTCAAAGGAGGAGATGAACCGGATCGCGGCGGCGCCGGGCAGCAGCGAGAAGACCGCGCGCACGGCGGGAGAAAAGAAGGTGATCGGGTAAAAACAGCCCGACAGATAGCCGACGGTCAGTCCGAAGAAGGCGTGCAGCAGCAGCCCTCCCGCGCCGTTTCCGGCGGCGGTATAAAAGAAATACGACGCAGCCGAAAAAACGGCGGACGCGGCAAGCACGCGCAGGACAAAGGCGAAAACGCCCGAGGAAAACGCCGCCTCAAAGGCGCCCGGGCAAAGGGCGTTACAGACCGCCGCAAAGATCATAGCGGGAACAATGAGCCCGAAGGTGCAGAGAGCGGTGTGCAGGATCAGCCCGGCGCACGCCTGACGCACGGGCGAAAGACCCGAAAAAGCAAGGAAATCCCTTACCGCTTTGCTGTCGGCGCGGTAGAGCGAGAACGCGCCGCCGCCCCAGATCATCATGATGAAGACGAACGCCGAAAGAACGGTATGCCCGTCCGCGGAAAGCCCGCCGGACGGCGATTCCGCGACCGTCTCAAAGAGCGCGTCGCGGTCGAGCGCCTTGGTGAAATAGCGCAGGATCAGCACGTTCGATTCATCGACCGCATTACGGTCGAGCCCGTTGTCGGAAATAAACTTCTGAACGCCGTAGATCGAGTTCTCGCACGCGAGCAGGATCTTTGAGATCGAGGACGCGACGCCGCGCATCACCGACCGCCCGATCCCCGTCCGGTAGGGCGAGGTGAGATAGCGGATCTGCTTGTGCTCGCCCACGCCGATCGCCTCGAAGAAGCCTTCGGGCAGGATGACGCAGGCGTCAAGATCGCCCGCGCGGATCATCTGCTGCGCCTCCGCCTCGGTCACGCGCAGGATCTCGGCGGACGATGAGATCGAATCGTTCTTCAGCGCCATGCCCGCGAGCGTCATATAGGGGTTCCCCTCCTCGCCGGCGATCCCGACGCGCAGGCGTCGGGAGGCGGGATCGTTCACGCGCGCTTCGTGCGCGTAGACCGAGAACGCCGTCAGCGCCGCGAACAGCAGGGCGCCCAGAACAAGCATCGCCGGAAGGACCTTCACGGCGCGCTTCGTCTGCAGGCGCAGATACGATAGAAACGTGACCCTCATGCTAACCCATCCGTTCCGCGATCGCAGACAGATCGCCGTCCTTCGGGCAGGAAACGAGAACGCCGTCGCGCAGGATATAGAGTTTATCGCACGCGGCGATCTCCTGCAGGTCGTGCGTGACGAGCAGGACCGTCCCGCCCTCGCGCGCATAGTCTGAGAGGCTCCGGTGGAGTTCCGCCTTGCAGGGCAGATCGAGCGCCAGAGACGGCTCGTCGAGCAAGAGCAGTTTCTGCTCCCCCGACAGCGCCATCGCGATCGCCAGGCGCTTCTTCATGCCGCCCGACATCCTGCTGACGCGCAGGTCCAGATACTCCCCGACGCCCAGAAGTTTCACGAACCGTCCTGAGAGGATCTCGCCGACGGGACGTCCGCAGAGGCGCAGATGATCGCGCGCCGTCAGTTCTTCGTAGAGCGGCGTTCCCTGCGGAACGTAGCCGATCGCGCCGGCGCGCGCTTTCCCGTCGGAGAACATATCCTTCCCCATGAAGGAGAAGGAGCCGCCGTCGCGCGGCAGGATGCCCGCGAGGATCTGAAGCAGCGTCGATTTGCCGCTGCCGTTCTTTCCCAGGATCCCGATGCACTGCCCCGCGTTTTCGCGGAGCGTTGCGCCGGTGAGCACTTTTTTGTTTTTATAACGCTTTTCGACCGATACGATCTCCAGATCCGCCACGGCGCATTCCTCCCGAAAAAATGAAGTAGGGCAATCATTATAGCACTATTGCGCCGAAAATGCAAGTTTTTTCTTGACAACCGGGGAAAAACATCCTATAATAAGATCAACGAGAGTTTTTCGGAGCGCTGCGTATGAAAAAAATCATTCTGTTTATATCGGTCCTGATCCTTCTCGCCGCCGTGCCGTTCACGGCTTGCACGCCTGAAACGCCTGCCGAGCCGACGGACGCGACGACCGTGAAGCCGCCTTTTTCACCCTCGGGGAAAACCGTCGATTCCGTCGAAAAGGATACTTCCGCCTTCGGAGACGAGGACTACTATCACGAACCGGACGCCGAACTGGGCGAAGTGGAGCACATCGACGCCGAGATCGTTCTTAAAGGAACGTCCGGCACGCTATCCGACGCGTCGCGCGGGACCTCGGGCGACACGGTCACCCTCACGGCGAGCGGCGTCTACCGCGTCACCGGCGCCTGCGAGGACGTCACGCTCGACGTCTTCGATCCGACGGAAACCGGCACTTTCCGCATCATACTTGAAAACGCGGTGATCAAGAACAAACTCAAACCCTGCATCCGCGTCCGCGCCGGCAGAAAACTGATCGTCACGGTCAAGGGGACGAACGAACTCTCCTGCGCCGCGACCTCCTCTTCGGATAAGATCGACGCGACAATCTGGTCGGACGCGCCCCTCTCCTTCAACGGCACGGGCTCCTTAAAGATCGTTTCGGGCATGAACGGCGTGAAGTGCGGCGACCGCCTGCGCGTCACCGAAGGGCGGTATACCGTCGTTTCGGATCTCGCCGGACTGTACGCCGACGGGGAGGTGCTGTTCGCGGGAAGCGTCACGAACATCAAAGCCGGGAAGGAAGGCGTCCGCGTCGGCGACGCGGAAAACAGCCGTTTCTATATGCACGGCGGCGATCTGACCGTGATCTCGGGCTGCGACGGCGTCTGCGCCGGCAGCGGGGATCCCGCGGGAACGGCGTCGGTCGTTCTGGTCGCCGGAAGTCTGGAGATCGAATCGGGCGGCGGCTCGATGAAAGAGAAGAATCCCCTGTTCTCCCAGAAAGGGCTGTACGCCGACGGCGATATCCGGATCGGCAGCGTCAAATTGACGCTCACCTGCTCCGACGACGCGATCCACAGCCGGGGATCGGTCTCGGTGACCGACGGCGTCACGATGATCACCTCGGCGGACGACGGCATCCACGCCGACTCCTTCATTCTGATCACCGGCGGAAAGATCAACGTCGGGAAAGCCGTTGAGGGCGTCGAGGGCTATGAGGTCGAGTTCCGCGGCGGGACCGTCACGGTCTACGCAAGCGACGACGGCATCAGCGCCGCGGGCGGCACCGACCGCCGCAAGAGCGAGGCGCACCCCTGGGACGAAACGCCCTCGGGCAAACTGACCTTCAGCGGCGGGCAGGTACACGTGCTGTCGCAGGGCGACGGGATCGACTCGAACGGCTCGATCTACGTGACCGACGGCGCTCTGATCATCGAGGGACCCTCCTCGGGACAGGACGCGCCGATCGCGCGCGCCGACGCGCAGAACTGCGTCGCCGCGATCAGCGGCGGCGTCGTGCTGGCGTTCGGCAGCACCGAGAACGCCGTGAATTTCGATACCGGGTCGCAGTGCAGCGCGCTCGTCGCGCTGCGGGGGATCAACGGCACGACGATCTCCTCCAGCGACGGCTCGGGCTTCTCCTATATGGCGGGCAGGGCTTTCGAGAGCGTGCTCTATTCCTCTCCGGAACTGAAGCGGCAGAACAGTTACGCGCTGTACGCCGGCGCGCAGTCAAAGAAAATCGACTTCTCTTCAGATTTCTTCTATACGGATCTGACCTGACACATCAAACCGTTTGCGGCAGGAGCGCCCGGCGCGTCTGCGCCCGGGACCGCCCCGTCCGCCCACGAAGGAGGCAGTTATGAAAAAAATAAGAAAAGCACTGTTGCCGGTCGTCGCCTGCCTGCTCGCGGCGCTGCTTCTCGCGTCCTGCGCGCAGACAGAGCAGAACACGGTTCTTCCCGACACGGAAGAGACCGCAGAGACGGCTGAAACGGCAGAGACCGGGGCAAATACCGCCGACGTCACCGAAACGGCGACCGCCGCGGAAACGACGCCGTCCGTCGAGACGCCCGACCCGACCGAACCGCCGGTCGACACGCCCACGCCGACGCCCGCGCCGACGCTCACCCCCTATTCCGACCCCGATTTCGGACCCCTGCCGGCAGGCGTCGGGACCGAGGTAATGACCGAGGAGGATCTGCACAAGGGCGCGCTCCTGCTCATCAACAGCGAGCATCCCTACGATCCCGCCAAGGTCACGGGTCTGGTCAATGCGTTTGAACAGTCGAGGAAGGTCGCTTTCAAGGACTATCTGCGCTTCATGAACACCGGTCTGATGGCAAACGCAGATCTTGTCACCGCGCTCCAGCGTCTCCAGCACGCGATGCGCGTCGAGACGGGCACGAACAAGGATCTCGTCCTGCGCGCCTCCTACATGACGGCGGCGGAGATCGAAAAAGCGCGCGACGACGCCAAGTACGCCTTCTGTCCGGGCGACGACCCTACGGGCAGCGAGCACGGCGCGGGACTCTCCGCGAACGTCGCATTCATCGGCAACGGTCTGACCTACCGGCTTTACGACGGCGGCGCGGGCAGCGAGAGCAACTACGTCAAGCTCAACGCCGCGCGCTTCGGGCTGATCACCCGCTACACCAAGATCAAATCGTCTGTGACCGGACACGAGGAGGAGAAAGACCACCTGCGCTACGTCGGCATCCCGCACGCGCTCTATATGGAAGCGCACGGTCTCTGCCTTGAGGAGTATCTTGAGGCGCTCAAGGCGTATACGCCCGACGAACGCCTGACCGTGACCGACCGCGACGGCTACGTCTGGAGCATCTACTACGTCGCGGCGAGCGGCACGGGCAAGACCGAGGTGCCGGTGCCCGGCGGCGTCGTCTATTCGATCTCGGGCAACAATTATGACGGCTTCATCGTCACCGTCAAAGCCGCCTGGGACGGCGCTCTCTCGGGCGACGACGCGCCGACGGCGTCGCCGACCCCCGAAACGGCGGAAACGCCCGCCGAATGATCGGCGCGCGAAAGAACCGAACGACGGAGCGCCGTGCTGCACAGCGCGGCGCCCCGTCGGCGTTTTTTACCCGCGCCGGCGGGCGGGCGAAGGGGCTTTCGGCGCCCGTTTGCCCGGTTTTTTCATATTTTTTTCGATTTTCCGGATTTTTTTCAAAAACGGGGTTGACAAATCAAAAGAACTGTGATATGCTCTTTGGCGGAAAAAAGAAGCAGAGTTTCCGCTCTCACCTGCGCACCGGTCGTGACGCAGTGTTAATACACCGAAGGATCCTTTTGCAAGAGGGTCGTTTTGTTGTGCGGAGACGATGCGTCTGCGCACTTTTTATTTTTTGAAACGGGGTGAATACCAATCAAACCGAAGTCTTCCAAAGATATGTTCATCAATGACGACATCTCGCGCGGAGCAGGCATTTCATACGGCACGAACGTCCGCGTCATCGGCGCCGACAACGAGCAGATCGGGATCGTTCCCCTCTCCAAAGCGCTCGATACGGCGTACGACAAGGACCTGGATCTCGTACTGATCGCCGCGCAGTCCGATCCTCCCGTCTGCAGGATCATGGACTACGGGAAATACTGCTTTGAACGCGACAAGAAAGAGAAGGAAAACAAGAAAAAGCAGCAGAAGGTGGAGATCAAGGAAGTCCAGCTCTCCTGCAAGATCGACGTGGGCGATTTCAATACCAAACTCAACCACGCGAAACGTTTTCTCGCCGACGGCAACAAGGTGAAGGTCGTCCTGCGCTTCAAGGGACGCCAGATGGCGCACCAGGAGATCGGACAGGATCTGCTCGCCCGCTTTGCCGAAGCGCTCTCGGAATGCGGCGCCGTTGATAAAAAACCCGTTCTGGAAGGCAGAAACCTGACGATGTTCATCGTCCCGCTCAAGAAATGACTCACGCCGCGCCATGAGGCGCAGGAATAACGCAACATAATCGAAAGGGGTTTAGAACCATGCAGAAAATCAAGACACACAGTGCATCTGCCAAGCGTTTCTCGCTGACGAAATCCGGCAAAGTGAAGATGAATCACGCACAGCACCGCCACAAGCTCGGCATCAAGACCGCAAAGCGCAAGAGAAATCTCCGTTCCCGCGCTTATATGAGCGAAGCGATGGCGCCCGCTTATAAGACCCTCATTCAGAAATTCTGACTTTGCTTGAAACGATCGTTTAGGAGGATAAGAAAATGGCAAGAGTAAAAGGCGCAATGATGACGCGCAAAAGAAGAAATAAAGTCTTAAAGGCAGCGAAGGGTTACTGGGGCTCCAAGTCCAAGCACTTCAAGATGGCGAAACAGGCCGTCATGAAGAGCGGCAACTACGCCTTTATCGGCAGAAAACAGAGAAAGAGAGACTTCCGCGCTCTCTGGATCACCAGGATCTCCGCGCAGGCGAAGGTCAACGGCATCAACTATTCTCAGTTCATGTTCGGCCTCAAGAAGGCAGGCGTCACCATGAACAGAAAGATGCTCGCCGAGATCGCCGTTTCCGACAAGGACGCGTTCGCATCGCTCGTCGAGACCGCAAAAGCGGCTCTCTGAATGCAGAACAAACAGAGTTGTTTCATCACGCCGCGCGCGTCTGAAACAACTCTTTTTTGCTGTTCAAAGGAGGTACCGGATGGACGGATATATCACCAGCAGACAGAATCAGAAGATCCTCGAGGCATGCGCCCTTTCGCAGAAGAAATACCGCGAAGAGAAAGGGCTTTTCTGCTTTGAGGGAAAGAAACTCCTTTGGGAAGCCGCCGCCCGCGGCGTGCCGCTGACCGCGGTCTTTCTGCGGGAAGACCTAACGGCGGAGGAGGTCCTTCCCCGCGCGCTGCCCGCGGGATGCGCCGTCTATAGCGTCAGCGAGGGGGTCTATGACAAAATTTCTCTTGAAAAATCTCCCGAAGGCGTATTTTGTATCGCAAAAACACTTGACAAATTTCATAAATTCGCTACAATATATTATAACCGCGATTTTTTTGAGGCGGACGCCCCGACCCTGCTCTTCGCCGTTTCGGTACGCGATCCGGGCAACCTCGGCAGCATCATCCGCTCCGCCGCGGCGTTCTCCTGCGGCGGGCTGATCCTTTCGGACGACTGCGCCGATCTCTACGCGCCGAGAACGGTGCGCGCCTCGATGGGCACGATGTTCGATTTCCCGGTATTGACCGTGTCGGACGTCCGCGCCTCGGTGGAGGCGCTGAAGAAGGACGGGATCCGGGTATACGCCGGCGCGCTCGACCGCACCGCCGTCGCCCTGCCCGATCTTCCGCGCGGCGAGCGCGTCTGCGCGCTGATCGGCAATGAAGGGCACGGACTGTCCGCGGACGTGACGGCGGTCTGCGACGGCAAGCTCTTTATTCCCATGTCCGCACGCGCCGAATCGCTCAACGCTTCGATCGCGGCGTCGGTCATTCTCTACGACCGCAGCATCCGGATCAAGGGATAACGGTTTATCGCGCCGCTCCGGCGGAAAGGAAGTCCTATGAACGCATCTCACGTACTATACTGGATATGGCTCAGTCTCTGCCTCTCTCCCGGAAGCAAGTCCTCCGATATCCTTCTCGAGCGCTTCGGCGGCGCGAAGGAGATCTTTGAGGCGCCCGACGGCGCCTATGACGCTCTCGATCTCACCGAAGAAACGAAGGCTCGCCTGAAAAACAAGGATTCCGCCGAGGCAAAAAAGATATACTATTACTGTAAAGACCGCGGCGTCACGCTTCTCGCCTTCGACGACGACCGCTTCCCCGCGCGTCTGAGAACGATCGACAGAAAGCCGGTCCTTCTCTACTGCAAAGGCACGCTGCCCGATTTCAACCGCGATCTCTTCATCGCGGCGGTCGGAACGCGCAGAATGACCTCCTACGGCAAGCGCAGCGCCTACGAGATCGCGTTCGATCTTGCGTGCGCAGGCGCCGTCATCGTCTCGGGACTGGCGCGCGGCGTGGACGCCGTCTGTCACCGCGCTTCGCTTGACGCGCACGGCAAGACCGTCGCGGTGCTGGGCTGCGGGGTGGACGTCACCTATCCGAAGGAGAATTTTGAACTGCAGAACGAGATCGAGCGAAAAGGGGTCGTCATCAGCGAATTCCGCCCCGGCACGCGCCCGGGCAAAACGACCTTCCCGATCCGCAACCGCATCATCAGCGGGCTGTCGCAGGGCACCTTCGTCGTCGAGGGCGACAAGCACAGCGGCGCGATGATCACCGCGCGCCTTGCGCGGCAGCAGGGGCGCGCGCTCTTCTCCCTGCCCGGCATGGTGGGCGAACTGAACAGCGAGGGCACGAACGATCTGCTGCGCGAAGGGGCGATCCCCGTGACCTGCGCCTTCGACCTGCTGGAGGAATTCACGCCGCTCTACCCCGACAGGGTTTTCCCGGAGCGCATCCCCGTCTTCCGTCCCAAGGTGATCCTGACCGATCCGCCGCGCCCGGGGAGAAGATCCGGTCCCTCCGCGCGCGTTCCGGATAAAGACGCGCCCGCGGCGCAGGCGCCGTCCGGAGGGGAAACGCCCGCAGATCAAACGCGGGAGGAACCCCTTCCGCGGCTCAAACGCACGCCGCCTCCCTCGCTGAACGCGCAGGAACGGACGCTGTTTGAAACGCTGGACGGGGCGGACCAACCGCTGTCCTCGGACGAACTCTGCGAGCTTACCGGCATGAACGCGGGCGAAGTCATGACCGCGATGACCATGATGGAGATCGCGGGCGTCGTCCTGTCGCTGCCCGGCGGCAGATTCTTACTCAACTGACGCAAGCGGCGGCGTTCGGAAAAACGCCGCCCGACGGCGTTTTCTCATACCGCAAACTGAAAGGAACCACACTATGTCTAATCTCGTGATCATCGAATCGCCGACCAAGGCGGCGAACCTGAAAAGCTATCTCGGCTCAGGCTACAAGGTGATGGCATCGATCGGCCACGTGCGCGATCTGCCGAAATCCTCGCTCGCCGTCAACACCGAGCACGGCTTCACGCCGCATTTTATCAATATCAGAGGGAAAGGCGACCTGATCAAGGAACTCCAGAAGGAAGCAAAAAAAGCCTCCACCGTCTATCTCGCGACCGACCCCGACCGTGAAGGAGAGGCGATCGCGTGGCATTTATCCGCGGCGCTCAAGCTCGATCCTGCCAAGACGAAGCGCATCACCTTCAACGAGGTGACCAAGCCCGCGGTCAAAGCGGCGATCCGTCATCCGCGCGCGATCGATATGAATCTCGTCAACTCTCAGATGGCGCGCCGCATCCTCGACCGCATCGTCGGCTATAAGCTCTCCCCCTATCTCTGGAAAACGGTCCGCAGCGGCATTTCCGCGGGCAGAGTCCAGTCGGTCGCCACGCGCATCATCGTCGAGCGCGAAGAGGAGATCAAAAATTTCGTACCGAAGGAATACTGGACGATCACCGCGACCTTAAAGAACAGCGAGGGGATCCTCTTCACCGCGCGGTACTACGGGAAGAACGGCAGAAAGAGCGAGCTTGGCGACGAGGAATCGGCGATGAAGGTCGTTTCGGCGACGGCGAGCGCGCCCTTCGAGGTCGTCTCGATCAAAAAGGCGCTCAAGACCCGTCAGCCGGCGCCGCCCTTCACGACGTCGACCCTGCAGCAGGACGCCAACAGGAAACTCGGCTTCTCCTCCTCGCGCACGATGAAAGTCGCGCAGGAACTGTACGAGGGCGTCAACCTCGGCGCCGCCAACGGCGGGGTCAGCGGTCTGATCACCTATATGCGTACCGACTCCGTACGCGTTTCCGACGAAGCGTACCGGTCGGCGACCGACTATATCAGAACGGCGTTCGGCGCGGAGTATCTGCCGCGCGAAAGACGTCATTTCAAGACCAAGACCGGCGCGCAGGACGCGCACGAGGCGATCCGCCCGGTCAATCCCGCCCTCCATCCCGACCGGATCAAGGCGCAGCTCTCCGCCGATCAGTATAAACTCTACAAACTCATCTGGGCGCGCTTCATCGCGAGCCAGATGGCGGCTGCCGGCTACGACACCGTCCAGGCAGATCTGGACTGCGCTTCCCTGCGCTTCAAGGCGGCGGGCAGTCAGATCCGTTTCCAGGGCTATCTCTCGGTTTATGAGGACGCCCCGGAGGGAGAGATCGACACGGCGGAAGGATTGCTGCCGGAACTGCGTGAAAAGGAACGGCTCCTTGCGGAGAAGGTCCATCCCGACAGGCATTTCACCGAACCGCCCGCCCGCTTCAACGAGGGCTCGCTCGTGAAGTTCCTCGAGGAGAAGGGGATCGGCAGACCCTCGACCTTCGCCGCGATCGTCACGACGATCATTCAGCGCGGATACGTGCGCCACGAGGGAAAATCGCTCGTGCCCACCGAACTGGGCGTCGTGACCACCAGACTGATGATCGAGAATTTCCCGGATGTCGTCGACTACGGCTTCACCGCGCAGATGGAGGAACGCTTAGACGACATCGCCGCCGGCGGCAAGGATATGACGGCGATACTGGAGGATTTCTATACGCCTTTTGAAAAGAGTCTTACCGAAGCCATGGAAAAGGCGGACCGCCGTACGGTCAGCATCGAGCCCGAACGCACCGACATCGTCTGCGACAAATGCGGCGCTCTGATGATCATCAAGAACGGCAGATTCGGCAAATTCGCCGCCTGCCCGAACTATCCCGACTGCAAAAACACCAAGCCGCTCGATAAGGACGGCAAAACAGAAAAGGAACAGACGCCGGTCCAGCCCGTCGAAGGGATGACCTGCGAGAAATGCGGCGGGCAGATGGTCCTGCGCAGCGGCCGTTACGGCAGCTTCTACGCCTGCATCAACTATCCGAAATGCACCTATACCAAACAGACGCAGAACAAGATCGGCGTTCCCTGCCCGCTCTGCGGCAAGGATCTCGTCTCCAAGCGCGGAAGGAACAAGACCCTCTTCTACAGCTGCAGCGGCTACCCTGAATGCAGCTTCTCCTCGTGGGATCTGCCCACGAACGAGCGCTGCCCGGTGTGCGGCGATATGCTGCTCATCAAGAAGGGAAAGAACGTTTACGTCTGCCGCAATAAAGACTGCGCCTACACCGCTCCCTGCGAACAAGAGCAGCGCAAACGCCCGGAGGACGAACAGTGAGCGGCGTGATCCACGTGATCGGCGCGGGACTGGCGGGATGTGAGGCGGCATACGCCGCGGCGGAGCGGGGCGTGCGGGTGATCCTTCATGAGATGAAGCCCGAAAAACGCATTCCCGCGCATCACACCGACCTTTTCGCGGAGCTCTGCTGTTCCAATTCTCTGCGCTCGGAAATGCCCGAAAACGCCGTGGGACTCCTGAAAAGCGAGCTGCGGGCGCTGGGCAGTCTGATCATGGAGGCGGCGTACAAAACGAGGGTGCCCGCGGGCTCCTCTCTTGCGGTCGACCGCACGGCGTTTGCCTCCTATATCACCGACAGGATCCTTGCGCATCCGGGGATCACGGTTGTGCGCGAAGAGTGCGCCTCTCCCGTCGAAGGAGAGATCAACGTCATCGCGACCGGCCCGCTGACGGGCGGCGCCATGGCGGACTGTATCGGCGCCATGACCGGGCGGAAGCAGTTACACTTCTTCGACGCCGCGGCGCCGATCGTCGACGCGTCGTCGATCGATATGTCGAAGGCGTTTGTCGCCTCGCGCTACGGCAAGGGCGAGGCGTGCTATATCAACTGCCCCTTCACAAAAGACGAATACGACCGGTTCTACGCGGCGCTCGTCACCGCAAAGGAAGCGGATCTGCACGATTTTGACCGCGAAGAACAGAAGGATCTGACGGTCTTCGAGGGTTGTATGCCGGTCGAAGTCATGGCGAAGCGCGGCTACGGCACCCTGCTCTTCGGTCCGATGAAGCCGGTGGGACTGCCCCTCCCCTCGACGGGGCGCGACGCCTACGCGATCGTACAGCTGCGCCAGGAGAACGAAGAGAAGACGATGTACAACCTCGTCGGCTTCCAGACGCACCTCACCTTTCCCGAACAGCGCCGGGTCTTCTCGATGATCCCGGGGCTGGAGAGAGCGGAGTTTCTGAGATACGGCGTCATGCACCGCAACACCTATCTTAACGCGCCGGAGCTGCTTGACGAGACCTACGCGATGCGCGGCGACGGGAAGATCTTCTTTGCCGGACAGATCACAGGCGTCGAGGGTTATATCGAATCGACGGGCTCGGGCATGGTCGCGGGCGTGAACGCCGCGCGCCTTGCGCAGGGGAAGGATCCCTTCATCCTTTCGCGCGTTTCGATGCTCGGCGCGATGGCGTACTACGCCGCGCACGGTTCGACGGGCGCCTATCAGCCGATGAACGCCAATTTCGGCATCATCGAGCCGCTCGAAAAGAAGGTAAAGGGCGGCAAAAGAGCGCGCAACGAGGAGTTTGCGCGCAGAGCGCTCTGCTATATCGACAGCATCAAAAACGATTTCTGATTGTTTCCGGAAGGAGGACGACCCGTGAAAATACTGATCGACGCCATGGGCGGGGATCACGCGCCCGAAGAAATACTGAAGGGCACGGCTGCCGCGGCAAGGGAATACGATTTCACGCCGGTCCTGGTCGGCGATACCGAAAAGATCAGAAGGATCGTCGAAGAGTGCGGGATCGACCTTCCCGAAAAGACCGCGTATATCGACGCGAAGACCGCCGTGAAAATGGAGGATTCTCCCCTTGCGGTGCGCGGCACGCCCGACAATTCCATGCGCGTGGGGCTGTGCGCGCTGCGCGACGGAAAGGGCGACGCCTTCGTGTCCGCCGGAAACACCGGCGCCTTACAGATGGGCGCCAACATCTTCGTGCACCGCATCCCGGGCATCACCCGCCCGGCGATCGGCACCGTGCTGCCGCTTTCCTGCCCCGTACTGCTTCTCGACAGCGGCGCCAACGCGACCTTCTCGCCGGAGCTGCTCTGTCAGTACGCCCTGATGGGCAGCGTCTACATGAAGAAGGTGCGCGGCGTGAAAAAGCCGCGCGTGGGACTGCTCAACATCGGCTCGGAGCCGCACAAGGGCACGCCCGATCACGCGCAGGCATACGCCCTGCTCTGCGAACTCGCCGGCGTCAACTTCATCGGGAACGTCGAACCGACGGCGCTGATGAACGGCGCCTGCGACGTGCTCGTCTGCGACGGCTTTTCGGGCAATATCCTCCTGAAAACCATAGAGGGCATGAACGCCCATATTTTTTCGTGTATCGACCGCGAGAGGGCGGAAGCGGGCGAAATAGGCGGCGAAGAGCCGCTTCTGAAGGTAAAAAAGACCTTCGATCCGAGGGAATACGTCGGCGCGCCGCTCATCGGCGTCGCGTCTCCCGTGATCAAAGCGCACGGCAATTCTGACGCGCGCGCCTTCGGCAACGCGATCGCGCAGGCGATCCTCTACGCGCGCGGCAAGGTCGCAAAGGCGATCGCCAAGGGATTGGACGGATACGATTTCAGCGAAAGAAAAAAACAGGATCAGGATGTATAACAATATTTTTCCGGACGAGCGCTTTTCCCTGTTCGAGGAGCGTATCGGCTATCTTTTCAAAAACAAAAAACTGCTCCGGGCGGCTCTGACCCACTCCTCGTTCGCAAACGAGATGAAGAGTCGCGGCGTGACGGTCCCCTGCAACGAACGGCTCGAATTTCTGGGCGACTCGGTGATCTCGCTGATCACCGCGCACTATATCTTCGACCTCTACCCGAAGGAGAACGAGGGGGATCTGACGAAACTCCGCTCTCTCGCGGTGCGCGATATCGCGCTCTCGGAGTACGCGCGGGAACTGGGCATGGGCGAATGCCTGATGCTCGGCCGAGGCGAGGACAACCCCGAGGGACGCGGAAGGCGCTCGACGCTCGAGAACGCCTTCGAAGCGCTGACCGGGGCGATCTATCTCGACGGCGGGCTGGAGGCGGCGACGGCGTTCGTCCGACCCTTCATCGAACGGAAGGTACATTCGACGGTCGCCTCGGGCGAAAACCGCGATTACAAGACGATCCTTCAGCAGATCGTGCAGATGGAACAGGGCGAACGCCTCGAGTACGTGCTGGTCGGCGAATCGGGACCCGATCACTGCAAGCAGTTCGAGGTGGAGGCGCACCTCAATCACAACGTGATCGGCAGGGGCGTGGGCCCGCGCAAGATCGCAGCCGAGCAGATGGCGGCAAAGGAAGCGCTCGGCTACTTCGGCTATCCCGACTGCTTCCGGGATAAAAAAGCGAAATGAAAGAGAAGCACGCGAACATTCCCGTTTTCATCCCCCACGCGGGATGCCCGCACCGCTGCGTCTTCTGCGACCAGGAGCGCATTTCGGGCGCCGTCATGCCGAAGAAGGAGGAGCTTGCGGGGATCGTTGAGCGCGCGCTCGCGACTCTGGGCGGCAGAAGAGCGGAGATCGCCTTTTTCGGCGGATCGTTCACGGCGATCGACCGCGCGCTCATGACCGGATATCTCGAGAGCGTCTATCCCTACGTGAAGAGCGGACAGGTCGACGGGATCCGCCTGTCGACGCGCCCCGACTGCGTGAGCGGGGAGGTCCTTGATATCCTGGAAGCATACGGCGTCACGACGATCGAACTGGGCGTACAGAGTATGTCCGACCGCGTTCTTCACCTGTCCGGACGGGGACACACCGCCCGGCAGAGCGAAGAGGCGTTCGCGCGCATCAAGGAGCGGCGGACTTTCAGAGTCGTCGGTCAGATGATGCTCGGACTGCCCGGCTCGGGGCGCCGGACGGACGCCGCGACCGCGCGGCGCATCTGCGCCTGCGGAGCGGACGGTGCCAGGATCTATCCGACGGCGGTCCTTTCCGGCACGGCGCTCGAAGCGCTTTGGAAGGCGGGCAAATACCGTCCCCTCACGCTCGAAGAGGGCGTGCGGCGCGGCGCCGATTGCCTTGAGATCTTTCTTGAAAACGGCGTGGAGGTCCTGCGCATGGGGCTCTGCGCCGAAGAGAGCGTCGGAAGCGCCGCGGTCGCGGGATGCTACCACCCCGCGTACGGAGAAATGGTCAGAAGCGCGGTGTACGGCAGGATGCTCGACGCGCAGTTCGCCGCTCTCGGCGTGGAAAAAAACGAAAAGATCACCGTATATGCGGCGCCGGGCGAATGCTCAGCCGTGTGCGGCTATAAGAAAGAAAACAAGTCAAGACTGATAAACAGATACGGCTGTGAAGTGAGATTCGCCGAAGACGACCGTCTCGGCGCATACATGACACGTCCCGAAAGAGGAAACGACAGTGCGCTTAAAATCACTTGAACTGCAGGGATTCAAATCCTTCCCCGACCGCACGAAAATGAACTTTGACACCGGTATGACGGTCGTCATCGGACCGAACGGAAGCGGAAAATCCAACATCGCCGACGCGATCCGCTGGGTGCTGGGCGAGCTCTCCAGCAAGAACATCCGCGGCACGAAAATGGAGGACGTCATTTTCGGCGGGACCGACACGCGCCGCCCGATGGGCTACGCGGAGGTCTCTCTGACCTTTGACAACACCGAGGGCGAGATCGCTCTGCCGATCGGCTACGACGAGGTCACCGTCACGAGAAAATACTACCGTTCGGGCGACAGCGAATACATGATCAACGGACAGAACGTCCGCCTGCGCGACATCACGGAACTGTTCATGAACACGGGGCTCGGAAAATCGGGCTACTCGGTCATCGGTCAGGGACGGATCGCCGAGATCATCTCCAAGAAGAGCGAGGACCGCAGAGGCATCTTCGAAGAGGCGGCGGGCATCGCGAAATACCGTCAGAGAAAGTCCGAAGCCGAGCGCAAGCTTGAAAAAGTGGACGACAACCTCTCGCGCGTCACCGACATTCTGACGGAACTGTCGGCGCGCGTCGGTCCCCTTGAAAAGGACGCCGAAAAAGCAAAGAAATTCCTTGAGATCTACAAGGAAAAGAAGACGGTCGACGTTTCGCTCTGGCTCTTTGAGATCGACAGCGTCAAATCCCGCGCGGCGAAACTGACCGAGCGCTTTGAGATCACCCGGCACGAACTCGAGATCGCCGAGGACTCCTTAAAGCAGCTCGACAGCCGCGCGGACCTGCTTCTGGAGCGTATGCACGAGAACAAGGAAAAAAGCGAGGACGCGCACAGGGAATCCGCCCGCCTCTCGGGCGAAAAATACGAGGCGATCGCGCGCATCGGACTGTTCGAGCGCGACGTCGCCCATTATAACGACGAGGAGACGCGCATCCGGGGCGAGATCGAGAAGCGCACGAAGGACGGCGCCGCGCTTGCCCTGTCTCTCGAGGAGCTGGGCAGGGAGCAGAAGAAGATCGAGGCCTCCTTCGCGCAGATCGAAAAGGATATCGCGGACAAGCAGACCGAGATCGAAGACGTCCGCAAGGAGATCGCCTCCCTCGCAAGGGAGCGCGACGACGCGGACGCGAGCGTGGAGAGCGCGAAGACCTCCCTGCAGGAACTGCGCCTGAAGCTCTCGGGACTCGAGGGCAGCAAGGAGGGCGAAGCAAAGCGCAAGGAGGAACTCGAGGAGCGTCTTCTTTCGCTGCGCGAAAAGATCGAAGCCGAGGGCAAGGAACTGCTTGCCGCCGAAAAAACGCTTGCGGACTATAACGCGCAGCTGACGCTTCAGAGGGAGAAGATCCTGTCGTTCGAGGAACGGCAGAAGGAGAACGCCGCCGAAAGCGCGCGTCTGACCGACAGTCAGACCGTTCTGCGCGTCAAGGCGGATACCGTCGCCGGCCGCATCGAGAACCTCCGGCGCATGGAGGAGCATTTCGAAGGGTATTCAAACGCCGTGCGCACGGTGATGAACAGGGCGTCCTCAGGGGATCTGCAGGGCGTCTGCGGACCGGTATCGAAGCTTCTGAAGGTCGACGGGCGCTGCGCCCTCGCCTTTGAAGTGGCGCTGGGCGGCGCGCTGCAGCACATCGTCACCGAGGACGACGACGCGGCGAAGCGCGCGATCGAGGAGCTCAAGCGCACGGGCGCCGGCAGGACGACCTTCTATCCGCTCTCGACGATCCGCCCGACGGATCTTGACGTCGATATGCGGAAGCTGTCGGCGATGCGCGGCTTCATCGGACGCGCCGATCAGATCGCGCAGTTCGACCTCAAATACGAAAAGGTCATGCGCTTCCTGCTCGGACGGACGGTGATCTGCGAAACGCTCGACGACTGCTCGGCGATCTCGCGCGCATTCTCCTATAAATTCAGAACGGTCTCTCTCGACGGACAGATCGTCAACGCCGGCGGTTCCTTTACCGGGGGCGCCGCGGCGAAGAGCGCCGGGATCCTGACGCGCTCTTCGGAGATCGCGCGCCTGGAAAAAGAAAAGGAAGAGATCTCACGGGAGCTCGGGGCGGTCGAAGACAGGCTGTCCGCCCTGCGTAAGGACGCCGCCGATCTTGAAAACGGTCTCGGGCTTGAAAAGCAGACCGAGGAGATCCTGCGCGTGATGTACGCCTCCGCCGACACCGACTGCAAGGTGCGCAAGGCTGGCGCGGACACCGATCTGTCGCAGGAGGAGGCGCTGAAAACGGCGCTCGAAACGCTCGGCGCGCAGATGGCGAACTTCAACAAGAACAAAGCGGCGATCGAGGACGAGATCGCGGCGGCTGTGACGGCTGCGGCGGAGCGTCAGATCTACGCCGATAAACTGACGGTGCGCGCGCAGGCGCTCGAGGAGGAGCGCACGCGGCTCATCGACGAAAAGAACGCCCTGCTCTATTCAAAGAGCTCGGCGGAAAAGGATCAGGCGATCAACGCGCGCTCGGTCCTTGAAACGACCGCCGCGATCGCCTCGGCGAAAAACGATCTCGCGGAACTGCAGAACGGTCTTTCGGCGCTCTCTGAAAAGCGCGCGCGCTGCAAGCGGGACAAAGCCGACGAGGAAGTAAGGAAAGAGAAGCTCGAGGCGGCGCTCAAAGCGCTCGAGGAGACCGACGCGGAATTAAAAAAAGAGAACGAGGAATTCGAGAAAGAGAGCGCCGGGATCAGAGCGCTGCAGAAGGAAAAAGCCGCGCACCGCGAGATCCTGCTGCGCGACTACACCAAGCTCGACGCGCAGATGGAAGCGATCAAGAGCGAGCAGGACCGCTTTGCACAGAAGCTGTGGGAGGAGTATGAGCTCTCCTACGCCCAGGCGAAGGAGCTGCAGACCGAAGAAGTCACCGAGGACACGCGTTCTTCCTTTGTTACGAGGCAGAACAAACTCAAAGCGAGGATCCGGGAACTCGGCAACGTCAACGTCGGCGCGATCGACGAATACGCGGAGGTCAAGGAACGCTACGACACGCTCTCGAAGCAGTATGAGGATCTGACGACCTCCCGGACGGAACTGAACACCGTGATCTCTTCGTTGGAAAAGGAGATGCGCGAAAAATTCTCGGAGGTCTTTTCGGCGATCAACGACAATTTCCGCGTCGTCTTCAGGGAACTGTTCGGCGGCGGAACGGCGGAGCTTTCGCTGACCGATCCCGAGAACATCCTTGAGAGCGGCATCGAGATCGCCGTCGCCCCTCCGGGCAAGATCATCAAGAGTCTTTCCCTGCTCTCGGGCGGCGAACAGGTCTTCGTGGCGATCGCCATCTTCTTCGCGATCCTGCGCGTCAATCCCGCGCCCTTCTGCCTGCTCGACGAGATCGAGGCGGCGCTCGACGAAGTGAACGTCGCGCGCTTCGCCTCCTACGCGCGGGCGTACAGCGAGAAAACGCAGTTCATCATCATCACCCACCGCCGCGGCACGATGGAAGCGGCGGACACGATGTACGGCGTGACGATGGGCGAGCGCGGGATCTCGAAAGTCCTGCCCCTGCGTTTTGACGAGATCAAGGCGAAGACGGGCATCAAATTCTGATACTGCGGAAAGGAAACGGTCATGGGACTTTTCTCAAAAATCAAAGAAGGGCTGAAAAAAACGAAGGACTCGGTCTTCGGACAGGTCCATAAACTCTTCAAGAGTATGCGCAAGGTCGACGAGGAGCAGCTCGAGGAACTCGAAGAACTGCTCATCATGTCGGACGTCGGCTACGCGACCGCCGAAAAGATCATCGCGCGCCTGCGGGACGAACTCAAGGAGCGCAAGATCGAAGGCGGCGAGGAAGCGCTCGAGGTGCTCAAGGAGATCCTGGTGGAGATCATCGGAAAGGACGACGTACTGCATCTCGACACCGCGCCCTCGGTCATACTGGTCATCGGCGTCAACGGCGTGGGCAAGACCACGACGATCGCCAAGCTCTCGGCGATCCTGAAAGCGGAGGGCAAAAAGGTCGTGCTGGCGGCGGCGGACACCTTCCGCGCGGGCGCCATCGACCAGCTCCAGATCTGGGCGGACCGCGTCGGCGTCGATCTGATAAAGCAGAGCGAGGGCGCCGATCCCGCGGCGGTGGTATTCGACGCGGCGGCGTACACGAGGAAACACGGCGGCGACGTTCTGATCGTCGACACCGCGGGACGTCTGCACAACAAGAAGAACCTGATGGATGAACTTTCCAAGATCAACCGGGTGCTGAATCGCGAGATGCCCGGCGCCGCAAGGGAGAACCTGCTGGTCGTCGACGCGACCACCGGGCAGAACGCCGTCGTGCAGGCGAAGGAGTTCAAGAACGCGGCGGACATCACGGGTCTGGTCCTGACGAAACTGGACGGCACCGCCAAGGGCGGCGTGATCCTCTCGGTCAAGGAAGAACTCGACATCCCCGTCAAGTTCATCGGCGTGGGGGAAAAGATCGACGATCTGCAGCCCTTTGAGGCGCGCACCTTCGTCGACGCCCTCTTTGACGAAACGTGAGGAACCGCAATGAAACTGCTCATCGCTACCGGAAACGCGCATAAGGTGCGCGAGATCAGCGAGATCCTCCTGCGCGATATCGGACCGGGCGTCGAGGTTCTGTCGCTTCATGACGTCGGCTTTGAAGGGGAGATCGTCGAGGACGGAACGACCTTTGAGGAAAACGCGCTCATCAAGGCGCGCGCGGGCGCCGCGACGGGTCATATCTGCATGGCGGACGATTCGGGTCTCTCGGTCGACGCGCTCGGCGGCGCGCCGGGCGTTTACTCCGCCCGTTACGCGGGAGAACCGGCGGATTATGAAAGAAACAACGACAAGCTTCTCTCTGAACTGCGCGGTCTGCCGCCCGAAAAGCGCGGCGCGCGCTTCGTATCCGCCGTCGCGCTCGTCTTTCCCGGCAGGCAAGCCGAATTCACGGTGCGCGGCGAGTGTCCCGGAAGGATCCTTAAGGAACGGCACGGCAAGGGAGGGTTCGGCTACGATCCGCTCTTCTTCTACGAGCCGCTCTCAAAGACCTTCGCGGAGCTCTCCCCGGAGGAAAAGAACCGCGTTTCCCACCGGGCGCGCTCTATGGAAGCGTTCGTAACGCTCCTCAAACAAAAAATGAAAGAATACGGGTATACTTTATGCTGACTGCCAAACAGCGCGCGTTCCTGCGCGCACAAGCCACGGCGATCGACACCGCCTTCCAGATCGGCAAGGGCGGCGTCAAGGAAACGATGCTTTCCTCCATCGAGGACGCGCTGCGCGCCCACGAGATCGTCAAGATCAAACTGCTTGAAAACTGCGAGTACACGCCGAAAGAGGCGATCGAGGGCATTTCCGCGGCGATCGACGCCGAACAGGTGCAGGTGATCGGGAACAAGATCGTGCTCTTCAAGATCTCGCCCGAGCATCGGATCTACGACCTCGACAAGCTCGCCGTGATCGAAACGAAGAAAGAAGACAAAAAGAAAACTCCTGCCGGCAGACCCGCCGGCGGGCGGTCAAAGACGGCGCCCGCCGCGACAGGCGGCAAAAAGAGCGGCGGCAGGACGAAAACGAACCGTCCCTTCGACCCCGTATCGGGCAGCGCGCGTCAGGCGTCCTCCAGGCCCCCAAAGCCGCGCTTTGACTTCGAGATCCAAAAAAAGAAATGATCTTTTCCGAAAAAAAGATGAAGAAGCTGGGTATCTACGGCGGCAGTTTTTCGCCGCCGCACAACGGACATAAAAAGAGCGCGCTCTCCTTTTACGACTCCTGCGCGCTCGACGAACTGCGCGTGATGCCCGCCGGCGTTCCGCCGCACAAGGTCCTGGAGGGCGACGCGACGCCCGAAGACCGTCTGAACATGACGCGCATCCTCTTTTCCCCTGATAACTGCGGCGGCAGGAACGTCTCGGTCGACGACTATGAGCTTAAGAAGGAAGGGCGCTCCTACACCTGGGAAACGCTTGCGCATTTCGACGCTGAGGACGTACAGCTCTTCCTGCTCGTCGGCACCGATATGTTTTTGACGCTCGACTCCTGGATGCGCCCGGAGGAGATCTTTTCCCGGGCAGTGATCGTCGTCAACCGCAGAGAGGAAGACTATGAAGAGAGTCTGTTCGATGAAAAGAAGGCGTACTATGAAAACGCCTTCGGCGCGCGCATTATGATCCCGGCGTACAAGCCGCTGGTCGTCTCCTCAAGCGAGCTGCGCGCGCAGCTCCGGCGGGGCGACGTCGTGAACGGGTATCTGCCGATGTCAAGAACGCTCGACCGGGCGGTACTGGACTATATCGTTTCGCGCGATCTCTACGGCTATATCGAGGGCGTGCTCTCCTTTCTGCGGGAAGACCTGAAAACGAAGCTCAGCGAGGCGCGGCTTGCGCACGTCCTGTCGGTCGAACGCGAGACCGTCTCGATGGCGCGGCTGCTCGGGCTCCCGTTAAGAGAGACCTTTATCCTCCGCAAGGCGGCGCTCCTGCACGACGTCACGCACGAGCGCTCCCCGGAGGAACAGCGCGCGTGCTTCGCGCAGTTCGGCGTAAAGCCGGACGAGGAGGACTTCAGAAGTCCCGCCGTCGTGCATCAGTTCACCGGCGCGCTCGTCGCCGAACGCGTATATCACCTTGAGAAAGAGGGCGTGGACGCGATTTGCTGCCACACGACGGGAAAGCCGGGAATGACGGTCATCGAAAAGGTCCTGTGCCTTGCCGACTATATCGAAAAGACCCGTCCCTACCCCGAATGCAAGGCGCTGCGCAGGTACTTTTACGAGAAAGCGCAGGCCGGAAGAGTCTGCGAAGCGCTGCTCGACGACTGCATGGAGAAATATCTCAATACCACCGTCGCCCATCTGCGCGGCAAGGGATCGTACATCCACCCGCAGACGCTGGCGGCTTCGGAATACTATACGAAATAAATCCGATTTCAGAAAGGATCGAATATGGAAGAATTCAAAATTACCGATCTGTCCGCGGCGTCTCCCCGCGAGATCGCGGATAAGATCATCGACATCCTCGACCGCAAGGACGCGAAGGGCATCAAGCTCCTGCACGTTGAGGAGGAAACGATCATCGCCGACTATTTCATCATCTGCAACGGCGCCACCGTCACGCAGCTCCGCTCCTTCGCGGGAGAGATCGAGTTCCGCATGGGGCAGTGTTCCCTTCCGCCCGTCCGCATCGAGGGCTACGAGGAGGCGAGCTGGATCGTCCTCGACTTTTCCTCTGTGATCGTGCACATCTTCAACAGGGACACCCGCAATTTCTACAATCTCGAAAAACTCTGGGCGGCGTCCAAAGAAGTGGATATTTCAGCGCAGTTGACCGAAAAATGACCGCACGCCGGTTTGAAAGGAAGTTATTATGAAATACGATTTCAAGTCTATCGAAAAGAAATGGCAGGACCGCTGGGAGGAAAAGAAGATCTTTGCCGCGACCGACGACTTTTCCCGTCCGAAATTCTACGGACTGATCGAATTTCCCTATCCGTCGGGCGCCGGGATGCACGTCGGACACATCAAGGCGTATTCGGGTCTGGAGGTCGTCACGAGAAAACGCAGGATGCAGGGCTATAACGTCCTCTTCCCGATCGGATTCGACGCCTTCGGTCTGCCCACCGAGAACTACGCGATCAAGAACGGCGTACATCCGCGCACGGTCACCGATCGGAACATCCGTCATTTCACCGAGCAGTTGAAGAAAGTCGGATTTGGCTTCGACTGGGATCGCGTGGTAGACACGACCGACGAAAACTACTACAAATGGACACAGTGGATCTTCCGTAAAATGTTCGACGCGGGTCTGGTCTTCCGCGACAAGACGCTCGTCAACTACTGCCCCTCCTGCAAGGTCGTTCTGTCGAACGAGGACAGCCAGGGCGGCAAGTGCGACATCTGCCACAGCGAGGTCGTACAGAAATCCAAGGACGTCTGGTATCTGCGCATCACGGCGTACGCCGACAAACTGCTGGAGGGACTCGACGGGGTCGACTATCCCGCCAACATCCGTATGCAGCAGGAAAACTGGATCGGCAGATCCTACGGCGCCTTCGTCAATTTCAGCATCAAGGGCTCAAGTGAGAAACTGCGCATCTATACGACGCGCTGCGACACGCTGTTCGGCGTGACCTTCATGGTCATCGCGCCCGAGCATCCGCTGCTCGACACGCTGCGCGACCGCATCGAAAACAAGGAAGAGCTTGACGCCTACAAGGCGGAATGCCAGAAGAAGACCGAATTCGAGCGCACGCAGCTCGTGAAGGACAAGACCGGCGTCTGCATCAGAGGCATCTCGGCGATCAACCCGGTCAACGGCAAGGAGATCCCGATCTATATCTCCGACTACGTGATGATGGGCTACGGCACCGGCGCGATCATGGCGGTGCCCGCGCACGACGAGCGCGACTACGCCTTCGCCAAGAAATTCGGCATCGACATCATCGAGGTCATCAAGGGCGGCGACATCTCCAAAGAGGCGTACACCGGCGACGGACCGATGGTCAACTCCGGCTTCCTGAACGTCTACGAAAACAAGAAGGATTCGATCGCCGCGATGCTCCGTTATCTCGAGGAAAAGGGCATCGGCGAAAAGGGCGTGCAGTACAAGATGAAGGACTGGGCGTTCAACCGTCAGAGATACTGGGGCGAACCGATCCCGATCGTTCACTGTCCGAAGTGCGGCATGGTCGGCGTTCCCTATGAGGAACTGCCCCTGAAACTCCCGCAGGTCGAGAATTTCGAGCCGGGCGAGGGCGGCGAGAGCCCGCTTGCAAAGATCGGAAGTTTCGTCAACTGCTCCTGCCCGAAGTGCGGCGGAAAGGCGAAACGCGAGACCGACACCATGCCCCAGTGGGCGGGCTCCTCCTGGTACTACCTGCGCTATATCGACCCCAAAAACGACAAGTGCCTCGCAGATGAAGCAAAACTGCGCTATTGGCTGCCGGTCGACTGGTATAACGGCGGTATGGAGCACGTCACCCGCCACCTCATTTACTCGCGCTTCTGGCACAAGTTCCTTTACGATATCGGCGTCGTGCCGACAAGCGAGCCCTATGCGAAACGCTCGGCGCAGGGCATGATCCTCGGCGCGAACGGCGTCAAGATGTCAAAGTCGCTGGGCAACGTCGTCGACCCGCTCGACGTCGTCGATCAGTACGGCGCCGACACCCTGCGCACCTACGTCCTCTTCATGGGCGACTACGGCGCGGCGGCGCCCTGGAACGACAGTTCGGTGCGCGGCTGCAAGCGCTTCTTGGAGCGTGTCGCGGATCTGCCGGAGAAGACCGCGGGAACGGGCGAAACGAAGGGGCTGGTCACCTCCTTCCACAAGGCCGTCAAAAAGGTCTCCTCTGATATCGAGGAAATGAAGTTCAACACCGCGATCGCGGCGCTGATGTCGCTGCTCAATGAGATCGACGGTCACGCCGGCATCACGAAGGACGAACTTTCGGTCTTCTTACGGCTGCTCTGTCCCTTTGCGCCCCATCTCTGCGAGGAGATCTGGGAAAAGGAAGGCTTCGGCGGCTTCTGCTCGCTTGCCCCCTTCCCCGAATACGACGAGGCGAAGACCGTGGACGACGAGATCGAGATCGCCCTGCAGGTCTGCGGTAAATTCAAGGGTACCGTGAAGGTGCCGAACGGCGCCGACAGAGAGACGATGCTCGCCGCCGCAAAGGCGGACGAACGCGTCGCGGCGCTCATCGACGGCAAAACGGTCGTCAAGGAGATCGTCGTGCCCGGAAAACTCGTCAATATTGTTGTAAAATGATCAAAAAAAGCAAAAATAATACTTGACAACACAAAAAAAGTATAGTATAATCCTATGGAAATTGTTCTTGATCACGAAGGGAGGGATATAAGTCATGGCAGAGATCAGAGTGAAAGAGAACGAGACTCTCGACAGCGCTCTTCGTAGATTCAAGAGATCTATCGCACGCTCCGGCATTCTTTCCGAAGCAAAAAAGAGAGAACAGTACGATAAGCCCAGCGTGAAGAAAAAGAAGAAGTCCGAAGCTGCAAGAAAGCGCAAGTATAAGTAAGCACGGACAGCGCAAGCAGACCGCTTCAAACGAAGCGGTCTGCTTTCATACATGTGACCTGTTCAACAATTCGTCGAGTATAAGGACGTAGGCGCCATACAACCAAAAACACGGGAGGAGTGAAGAATTTGGAGACCGGACGCGACGCTTCGATCGTAGAGATGCTTTTTGCGCGCGACGAAACGGCACTTGACGAGTTGAAAAAACACTACGCCGCTTATTGCCGCAAAACCGCCGCGGCTTTTCTTTCGGACGAACGCGACGCCGAAGAGTGTATCAACGACGTCTGGCTCGCCGCGTGGAACAGCATTCCGCCGCAAAAGCCGCAGGACCTTGCGACGTACCTGGGAAAACTGACCCGCCGCGCGGCGATCGACCGCATCAGGCACGGCGCCAGGCAAAAGCGCCGCGGGATCGTCGAAGCGCTTGAAGAATTCGATGAGACGATCCCGTCCCCCGAAACTGTCGAAGAAACCTTTTACGGCGCGGAACTCTCGAAAAAGATCTCGGAATTCCTTTTCACGCTTCCCGAAACCGAACGCGCGGTTTTCCTGCGCAGGTACTGGTACGGCGACGCTCTCGATGCGATCCGTCGTGCGTATGGACTGTCCAAAAGCGGCGTCAAGATGAAACTGCTGCGCACGCGCGAAAAACTGCGCGACTATCTGAAGAAGGAAGGTTACGAGATATGAAAGAAAACAAATACTTTGAAGCGCTGACCGACGTTGACGACGCGCTGATCCGCGAAGCGGCGGCGCCTCCCGCATCGCCCGCCCGCCTCCCGTCGGGAAAGAAGACTGCGATCGTTCTGATCGCGGCGGCGCTCGCATTGACGCTTCTTTGCGCGGTACTGATCCCGATGCTGGCAAAGAAAAACGAAGCGCCGCCGACGGAAGATCCCGTAACGGCGGAGGGCCCCGCCGCGTCGGGATCCGTGACGCTCGGCGGCATGACCTTTTCGCGCAATCCGGACAGTGCTTCCTATACGCTGACCGAAGTGGGAAAAACACCCGGTTCGAACGTCATCCTGTTCGAAACGGTCAACGGTCTGCCTGTCACAGAGATTGGAGAAAACGCGCTTTCGGGGGCGACGGCAGAATACTTCTATATCCCCTCTTCGGTGACCGTGATCGCACCGAACGCCTTTTCAGGATGCGCGACGCTGAAAGCCCTCTGCTATTCCGGAAGCGAGAGCGCCTGGCATTCGGCTTTCGACGGGAAGGAAGAAAAAGATCTTCCGCACGACGTCGAAGTTCTCTACGACCCGTTTTTGCCGACAACGGACGAACCCTACGTATATCCGGTAACGCCGGGAAGCGATGAATGGAAAGCGCTTTCGCTGCCCTCGCGCAGAGAAGTCTGCCGGGTATCAAGGCCGATCCTCGAAAGCATGACAACGAACGCGCTGATCGTAACGGTCGTGACCTATCCCTTCTTCGTCGACGTCTACGTAACAGCGACAGGCAGTACCGAAGCGGGCCTTGAAGCGATCGGCAGGTATTTCGACGGCGTGACGGTCCTGTCTGAGCGCCAGGACGCCGAAGCGTGCCTTCGGAAGTATATAGAGTCCAGAGAAAGCCAAACGGAAGACGGATCGTTTTCCCTTTATTCAGAATTTGCGAAAACGCTTCTTGCGCACGTTCTGACGGTGCAGACAGAGCAAACGTCGGACGACGGACAAACGCTCCGCGCCGGCGTTTACAGAAGAAGCGGCAGCGGCGATTATCCCGCCCTGCGGCTGTACGAAGACCGCACCTATTCGACGGGTTCCAATGCTCTTTCCTCGTTGCTGATGACGGGCGAATACAGCGTCAAAGAAGGTTTCCTCTATTTCCGCAGCGGTTTTGTTTTTAAGATCCTTGAAAACGGCGATCTTATGTTTTCCGAAGAAAAATCGGGAGAATGGGCACGCGCCCGTTACGGAAACGGCGGTATATCCGTCGATATTGAACCGACTTTCCCGATCCCGGACGGCACGCTGTACGTCTACGAAGGACCGTAAACCGAAAAAAACAACGCGATAATCGATCTCCCCGGCAAACCGTAAAACGGTTTGCCGGGGAGATCGATTATCCGAAAGCGCATTAAAAACGCAAAGGTCGACCGTACAAAAGCTTTTGAAAAAGGTTTGGGAGGAACCTTTTCCCGAAAAGTTCCTCCCATTTTTCATATGATCGTTCCCAAAACCGTCTCGGGCGGTTTTGTTCCGAACTTATTCACTGTTCACTTTTACTTTTTACTTCGCGCTCGCTCAGTACATTCCGCCCATGCCGCCCATGCCGGCCGCACCGGCGGGATCCGCCTTCGGCGGTTCGGGCTTGTCGGCGACGACCGCTTCGGTGGTCAGGACCGTCGAAGCGATGGACGCGGCGTTCTGCAGCGCGCATCTCGTGACCTTGGCGGGATCGACGATCCCGGCGGTCAGCATATCGACGTACTTCTCGGTCGCGGCGTCGAAGCCGTAATTCTTCTTGCCCGACGTCATGATCTTGTTGACGATGACCGAGCCCTCAAATCCGGCGTTCTCGGCGATCTGGCGTACCGGCGCTTCGAGCGCTTTCAGCACGAGCGCGACGCCGGTCTTCTCATCGCCGGTCGTGGTCTTCAGAAGCGCTTCGACGTCCTTGATGACGTTGAGGTACGCAACGCCGCCGCCCGCGACGATGCCTTCCTCCACGGCGACCCTGGTCGCGTTGAGCGCGTCTTCAATGCGCATCTTCTTTTCCTTCATCTCGACTTCGGTCGCGGCGCCGACCTTGATGACCGCAACGCCGCCCGCCATCTTGGCGAGACGCTCCTGCAGCTTCTCTCTGTCGAAATCCGACGTGGTGGTCGCGATATTGGCGCGGATCTGTCCGATGCGCGCTTTGATCTCTTCGGGATCGCCCTTGCCGCCGACGATCGTGGTGTTCTCCTTGTCGACCTTGACCTGATCGGCTCTGCCGAGCTGCGCCATCGTAGCGTCCTTGAGTTCCAGACCGAGCTCGCTCGTGATGACTTCGGCGCCGGTCAGCGTCGCGATGTCTCGGAGCATTTCTTTTCTGCGGTCTCCGAAGCCCGGCGCCTTGACGGCGACGCAGGAGGACGAAGAATGGAAAGAGATGTCGGTCGCCGACAGAACGAGCGCCTGCAGCGTGCCGCGTCCGGTCCTCGAGAGTATGACGACCCCGGCGCTCGTCGAAACGATCGTGACCTGCCCGTTTTTCATAAACGTTTACGCCTCAAGCATCAGCGTCGACGACGGTTTCCGGCTGCTGGAAAACGTTTTTGACGGCGTCAGGGTCCTGTACGAACGCGCCGACGCCGCGGATTCCGTGAAGGCGTTCATTGAAAAAGCCGAAAAAGAGTCGGAAAACGGCGATCCCGGCAAACTCGCGATCTATGCTGCCACGCTTCTCGAGCATCTTGAGAGGACCGTGATCCGGCGGGAGGACGACGACGGACAGATCCTGAAAGCAGGCGTCTACCGCAGAAGCGGAAGCGGGGAGTACAGCGCCTTCAGATTGAACGAAAACCGCACCTATTCCTTCCCCACCAGCTTAACATCGAGCGTTTTAATCGGCGGATCCTATCGCGTAAAGGACGGGTATCTGTATTTGGGGCCGTTCGTCTTTGAGATCCTTGACGACGGCGGTCTGAAATACTCGCTTGTCAAATCAAGAGAACTGATCTCATACCTTCGCGACGGTCCCGTCAAAGACGGCGCGGTATTTATCCTCACGGAATGACCGCGTGAAAAACGCGCGCCCGACAAACCCGCAGAAAATCCCCCGCCGACCGCGGAGAAAAACGGTCGGCGGGGGATTTTCGGTTCGGCGCGTCCGGGCGCGAAGGTAAGTCTTGCATTTTTCCCGCGACGGCGGTATAATGAAAAAAACACAAAGAACGACTGCAGGGTAGACACCGTTTTTTTGTCTTTATAGGTGAAGGGCGCAAACGAAAGGAACAAAGAAAATGGAGAAGGATCGGCGGCAGATTTCCGACGTCGGGATCGAAGACCTGTTCCGGGCGCGCGACGAACAGGCGATCGCGATCACGGAAAAAAAGTACGGGCGGTATTTGTTTGTGACCGCTCTGAATATCACCGGCAGCGAAGAGGACGCGAAGGAATGCGTGAACGACGCGCTGAATCTTCTGTGGGCGCATATCCCGCCCGATCGCCCGGAGAATTTCAAGGCGTATATCACACGGATCGTGCGCAATATCGCGCTCAACCGCGTCGCCGGGAAAAGCGGCAAAAAGCGGGTGCCGGAAGAACTTGTCAGCCCGATCGACGATCTGATCGATTATCTGCAGGATCCGTCGGACGTTGAAAAGGAGTTTGACGACCGTCTTCTGAAGGACTGCCTGAACGGCTTTATCTCGTCGCTTGGCAAGCGCCGCCGTTTCATTTTCGTTTGCAGATACTTCTGTTTCGACAGCGTTCCGAACATCGCAAAGCTGCTGAATATCAGCGAGCGGACGGTTTTTTCGGAGCTTGCCGGGATCAGGCGCGACCTGAAAGACAAACTGAAGAAAGAGGGGTTCATATCCTGAATGAAAAAGAACAAAATGAAAAACGCTTTTTTTGAGATGGATTCCGACGCGATCGACAGGGTCCTTTCGGACCGCTGTGAAAAGATGTGCGCCGAAGACGCTCTGTCCGGAAAGAAAAGCATTAACGGCGGTAAAGCGGCCGCGACGGGCTCTTTCGTCCGGAAACGGCTCATCGCCGCGGCTGCCGCGGTCCTGGCGATCGCCGCGATCCTGATCCCGCTCGGGATCGCCTTGTCAAAAAAACCCGAAGCGCCGGATCCTCAAACGCCCGTCCCGTCAACGGCGGCTACGAAGGAAACGGTCGGTTCCCCCAAAGAAGCGTCGGGCTTTTGCTTCTACGACGAAAAAGACTTCGGTACGGCGGAATTGGATCAGAATTTTGCGAGCGAACCGGAACTGGAGCCCGTCGGGCTGCGCGCGCTTAAGATCGACGGC
Source organism: Clostridia bacterium (assembly GCA_017454525.1). GTDB lineage: Bacteria > Bacillota > Clostridia > Oscillospirales > CAG-272 > UBA11512. Next base: position 4,764 of record JAFTCT010000086.1, on the reverse strand, counting down.
GGGATACGTCTTGCGTACCGGTCGAACGCGTCGCTCTTCGATATCGAAAACGGCGGCTTTGCCGGATCACGTCAGGATTCGCGGGAATACCTGCACCGCTGGTATCGGAACGGCACGGAGAACAACGAAAAAATCTATTTTTCGGGCGGCGTCGTCGGTTGTCTTGCAACGGGCGATCCGCTTGAAAAACCGGGCGTCTTTGAATACGATATGAAAACCGGAAAGATCACGCCCTATCTGATTTCCGACTCTCCGATCCTCGGGATGTGCTTTTACGACGGCGCGCTCTACTTCTGCGCCCGCGGAGAAGCGGTCACGGTGCGGCGCACCGACAAAGTGAACGGCGGCTCCTTTAACGACACCTACGCGCCGATCTGTATTTTCAAAGCCGATCCCACGGCGGGGACCGTCGAAAAGCTCTGTGAAACCGACCTTCGAAACACGCTCTCCTCTTTTTTTGAGGTCGATGAAAGCGGCGTGTGGCTGACCGGCGAAGAGAAGGACGACTATGCGCGGCTGCTTTTACACTATTCCCTCAAAGAAAACGAGATCCGCGCGTACGGGCTTCCCGACGGCGGCGCCTGCGCGCTGATCGACGGCAGGATCTATCATTTCACTTCCGCCTTCAGCGACAAAACCGCGCTCCGGGTACTGGAGAACGGAGAGTGGCGGCTGCTGTTCGAGGACGACGCGCCCTTCCCGCATACGACCCGCATCGTCGGCTCGACCTGCGACCTGCCGACCTTCCATAACGGAAAACTCGTCGCCGTGCGCGACAACGCCATCCTGCTCATCGACACGGAAACGAAGGAGGAGACGGTCCTCAAAACAGGCGTGGTGAATTACGCCGGGGATCGCGTGAGTCTTTCAATGAACACCGATAATCATTTCACGAAGATCTCGATTAACGGGCGCCTCTTCTTTGCAGACCTCACGCATACCTACGGTGAGCCGGACCTGCTTTATACCTTCTCGGGCGAAGAACTCGTGAAGGAGATCCGTCTTGACCGGATCAATGAAACGGTGAGCTGATCGCCCTGCGATCAAAAGGGGCTGTACAGAAAACGAAACGCTTTCCGTACAGCCCTTTTTTCTTACAATATTCCGTTAAGGCGAAGCGCCGATCAGTACATTCCGCCCATGCCGCCCATACCGGCGCCGGCGGGATCCGCCTTCGGCGGTTCGGGCTTGTCGGCGACGACCGCTTCGGTGGTCAGCACCGTCGATGCGATCGACGCGGCGTTCTGCAGCGCGCATCTCGTGACCTTGGCGGGATCGACGATCCCGGCGGTCAGCATATCGACGTACTTCTCGGTCGCGGCGTCAAAACCGTAGTTCTTCTTGCCGGACGACATGATCCTGTTGACGATGACCGAGCCCTCAAAGCCGGCGTTCTCGGCGATCTGACGAACCGGCGCTTCGAGCGCCTTGAGCACCAGCTGCACGCCGGGCTTCTCGTCGCCGCTCGTGGACTTAAGCAGCGCTTCGACGTCCTTGATCACGTTGAGGTATGCCACGCCGCCGCCCGCGACGATGCCCTCCTCGACGGCGGCTCTCGTTGCGTTGAGCGCGTCCTCGATGCGCATCTTCTTTTCCTTCATCTCGACCTCGGTCGCGGCGCCGACCTTGATGACCGCAACGCCGCCCGCCATCTTGGCGAGGCGCTCCTGCAGCTTTTCTCTGTCGAAATCCGACGTGGTGGTCGCGATATTGGCGCGGATCTGCGCGATGCGCGCTTTGATCTCCTCGGGATCGCCCTTGCCGCCGACGATCGTGGTGTTCTCCTTGTCGACCTTGATCTGATCGGCTCTGCCGAGCTGCGCCATCGTGGCGTCCTTGAGTTCAAGACCGAGTTCGCTCGTGATGACCTCCGCGCCCGTCAGCGTCGCGATGTCGCGCAGCATTTCTTTTCTGCGGTCGCCGAAGCCGGGGGCTTTGACGGCGACGCAGGTGAAGGTGCCGCGGAGGTTATTGAGCACGAGGGTGGTCAGCGCCTCGCCTTCCACGTCCTCTGCCACGATCAGCAGTTTCGCGCCGCTCTGCACGACCTGCTCGAGCAGCGGCAGCAGATCCTGAATGTTCGAGATCTTCTTGTCGGTGACCAGCACGAAGGCGTCGGAGAGGTTCGCTTCCATTTTATCGGTATCCGTCACCATATAGGGAGACAGGTAGCCGCGGTCGAACTTCATGCCCTTGACCACGTCGATATAGGTCTCGGCGGTCTTCGATTCCTCGACGGTGATGACGCCGTCGTTCGTGACCTTCTCCATCGCCTCGGCGATCTGTTTGCCGATCTGCGCGTCGCCCGCGGAGATCGTGCCGACGCGCGCGATGTCAGAGGAGCCGTTGACCTTCTGCGCGTTCTTTTTTAACGCCTCGACCGCCGCGTCGACCGCTTTGCCGATGCCCTTGCGCAGGACCATCGGGTTGGCGCCGGCGGTGACGTTCTTCATGCCCTCGTGGATGAACGCCTGCGCGAGCAGCGTGGCGGTGGTGGTACCGTCGCCCGCCGCGTCGTTGGTCTTGGTGGCGACCTCCTTGACGAGCTGCGCGCCGATGTTCTCCATCGGATCCTCCAGTTCGATCTCCTTGGCGATCGTCACGCCGTCGTTGGTGATGAGCGGTACGCCGTATTTCTTGTCGAGCACCACGTTCCTGCCCTTCGGTCCGAGCGTGATCTTGACGGTGTCCGCGAGTTTATCGATGCCGGCGAAGAGCTTTGCTCTTGCGTCGCTTCCGTATGCGATCTCTTTTGCCATGATTCATTCCTCCTTATGCGCTCATTCAACGATCGCGAGAATATCGTTCTGTCTGACGATCAGGTATTCTTCCCCGTCGAGCTTCACCGTGCTGCCGGCGTACTGCGACGCGATGACCTTGTCGCCTTCCTTTACGTACATCTTTACTTCTTTTCCGTCGACAGTGCCTCCGGGGCCCACCGCGACCACCACGGCGACCTGCGGCTTCTCCTTGCTGGCGCCCGCCAGAATGATGCCGCTCTTCGTGGTTTCTTCCGCTTCGGTCATCTTCAGTACGACTCTGTCGGAAAGGGGTTTGAGTTTCATATCCGTATTCCTCCTGTGTATTGTATTCCCCGCGCTTTTCGGCGCGGTTTTAGCACTCTTTTTCTTTGAGTGCTAAAAACTGTCTATATTATAGCATACGTTTCGAATTTTTCAAGGGGTTTTTTGAAATTTTTTGAATTTTTTTCATTATTTTTTCGACGAGTGCTAACATTTTCTGTCGGATCCTGCCGTTTCGGCGCCGTTTCCGGTCATACGCCGGGAAAATGCCGCATACAATCCGGCGAAGGGAGGCGGCTGCCGTGGAAAAAATACTGTCTTTTCTCTGTTCTTTTGTTCTTCCGGCGGCGCTGACGGCGAGCGCGCTCTTTTTTCTTTTCTACCTGAAAGGTTATCCCTTCCGGCGCGTTCCCGGAGGGGCGCGCGGCGGAAACGCCTCCTCGTTCAGGGCGGTGACGATGGCGCTGGCGGGCACGCTCGGCGTGGGCAATATCACCGGCGTCGCCGACGCCGTCATGAAGGGCGGCGCGGGCGTGCTATTCTGGATGTGGATCTCGTCGCTTGCGGCAATGGTGGTGAAGTACGCGGAGATCGTGCTCCTCATGAGAAAGTGCCGCGCAGCGTCCGATCCCGGCGCGCCGGTCGGTCCGACCGTGTATATGCGCCCCGCCGGCGCGGCGGTCCTCTTTGCCCTCTTCGGACTGCTTGCCGGCTTCACCGTCGGCTCGGGACTTCAGGCGACGGCGGTCTGCCGCGCCGCGGGTCTCTTCTTCCCCCTTCCGCCGCTTCTCTTCTCCGCGTCGCTCGGACTGTCGGCGCTCTTCTTCATCCTGCGCGGAAAACACACGCTCTTTGCGCTGACGTCGGTGCTCGTGCCCGCCATGTCCTTTCTCTACGTCGGAATGTGCCTCGCGGTGATCGCGCGCGGCGCGCAGGGCATCCCCTCCGCGCTCTTTGAGATCTTCCGGGGTGCCTTCGGCTTTGAAACGGCGGCGCGCGGATGCACGGCGACGGCGTTCTGCGCCCTGCGCTTCGGCGTGATCCGGGGACTGCTCTCGAACGAAGCGGGCTGCGGAACGGCGCCGATCGCCCACGCGCACGCAAGCGCCCTCCCCGAAAGACAGGGGAAACTCGGCGTCTGGGAGGTCGCGGTCGATACCCTGCTGCTCTGTACCCTGACGGGACTGACCCTCCTTCTGTCGGGCGCGTCGGCAGACGAGCCGACGCGCGCGGTCGGACGCGCGCTTTCAGGCGTGTTCGGCAGGTCCTCCGGCGTTCTCCTGACGCTGGCGCTCTTTGTCTTCGCCTTCGCGACCCTTCTCTGCTGGTCGGTGTATCTCGACAGCTTCGTTTCCTTCCTGTTCCGGCGCAGCCGGCGCCGCAAAGCGGCGGTCGCGGCGGCGCGCATCCTTTTCTGCCTCTTCGCCTGCTGCGCCTGCTTCATTGACGAGGATCTGCTCTGGACCCTGTCCGATCTTGCGGTATGCGGCATGACGCTGATCAATCTCATCTATCTTTTCGTCAACCGGCGCACCGTCAGAGGAACGGAAAACGCGCGGAAGACGCGCTGAAAAAGGGGCTGTTTCATTTGCCTGCAAATGAGCAGCCCCCGCAAAACGGATGGTCGGGATCCCGTCCGTTTTGCGCGACTTTTGCGGTTTTGTCCGGACAGGCGAACGCTTATTGTGTAACAATATGACAAACCCGAGGCGTGAGCCGAGGAGCAAAACGTCGACGGGGG
>JAFTCT010000085.1 GCA_017454525.1 Clostridia bacterium | reverse complement strand
GCCGGAGGGCTTTCTCGGTAAAATGATGGTAAATGGAATGAACGGCGGCCACGCGAAGCTCGCCGACTGGGGGATGACACATCTTGACGGGATCGCTCCCGCCAATATCGCCGAGCTCGGCTGCGGCGGCGGACGGAACACGGCGGAGCTTTTGAAACGTTATCCGAAGGCGAAGATCACCGCGCTCGATTATTCGCCTGTCTCTGTCGAAAAGGCGAAGACTCTCAATAAGGATATGATCGCGGCGGGCAGATGCGACGTGATTTGCGGCAACGTCGCCGAGCTTCCTTTCGAGGACGGTGCGTTCGATCTTGCCACGGCGTTTGAAACGGTCTATTTCTGGCCCGGACTTGAACACTGTTTTCGTGAGGTGTGCAGAATACTGAAGCCGGGCGGCGTTTTCATGATCTGCAACGAATCGGACGGCACCGACGAGACGAGCAAAAAATATGAAAAGATCATCGAAGGAATGAAATGCTATACGATCAAAGAACTCACGGCGGCGCTGACGGCGGCGGGCTTTTCCGAAGTCAGATCAGACCGTTATAACGGCAAGCCGTGGATCACGGTAATTGCAAGAAAGTGAGGATCTTATGAAACCCTACACACCCGAGGCGCTCGTCAGGGCCAGCCGTTATCAGAACTATTTCCCGACGCTTCCGGAAAATGTAAAACTTGATATTTACGCTCGGATAACCGTACTGATCTCCGAAGAGAACGAATACTGCGACAAGGGCAACTACAAGCACATGGCGCAGATCCTGACCTCGATCGCGCTGTACGAGACGCTGCAGCGCCACGGAAAGAGCGAGGAGGAAGCGTATAAGACCGTTTCAAAGGAAATGTGGAAATTCCTCGATCCGTCCGGAATGCAGAAACTGGCGAGAAAGAATTATTTTCTCCCTTTGATGAAAAAGATCGTACCGCTCGGATTCAAGAAAGGCTCAGGCACGGGTTGGAGATACACGTGGCACAAGGACGATCCGAAGAATGAATTTCACTTTGAATGCAACGAGTGCATTTATCAGAAGATCCTCGGCAAAAGGGGTCTTTTGAAGCTCGGAGCGATGTGCTGTCACGCCGATATCATCAACTACGGCAGTCTTCCGTACACCGATTTCATCCGCACGAAAACGCTTTGTCAGGGCGGCGATCTCTGCGATTTCCGCTTTGTCAGACACGAAACCGACGCGGGCGACGGATGGGAAAGAACAGAAAGCGTGTAATGATGTTCTGGGACAGAGTCGCCGGCGTTTACGATATTTTTGCAAACGTCATAAACAGAAAAGTACACAGGGAATTGAAAACCGTCGTCGCGGATCTGATCTCACCGTCCGACGAGGTGCTTGAATGCGCCTGCGGGACGGGTATGCTCAGCGCAGTCATCGCGCCGCGCTGCAAAACGCTCGTCGCCACCGATTTTTCAAGGAAAATGCTTGAAAAAACAAAAAAGAAATGCGCCGGGCACTCGAACGTCGAGGTGCGGGAAGCGAATATACTTGCGCTGAATTTTCCTGACAACTGCTTTGATAAAGTCGTCGCCGCAAACGTGATCCATCTGCTCGACGAGCCCGAAAAGGCGCTCTTTGAACTTGTCCGCGTGTGCAAGCCGGACGGCACGCTGATCATTCCGACTTATATGAACAAGGACGGGAAAGGCAGAACGAGCGCTTTTGCAAAGACTGTCGGAAAAGCCGGCGCGGATTTCAAACGGCAGTTCACCGAAAGTAGTTATAAAGACTTCTTTACAGGAAACGGAATGAAGGACGTGACGGTCGTTCCGATCCACGGAAGGATCCCGTGCGCAGTCGCCGTGATCCGATTAAACACGGAGGAGAGTTCATGAAAAAGACGACCGAAGGTTATTTGAAAATGATACGCCTCCTGCAAAAGAAAAACGGTAAGGTGCGCAGCGTTGCGATAGCAGAGGCGTTCGGCGTTTCGAAGCCGACAGTTTCCAATATCGTAAAGCGCCTGATTGCGGAAGGCTATATCACAATGGGCGGCGATTACGCCATCGAACTGACGGACAAAGGTCTTTTGCATAATGAATAACCGTCCTCACTCAAAAGCGGGGGCGGTTATTTTAAACCCGGATTCGTTATGTTTTTCTTGGTCTGTGCGTCAAAATCTCTCTTAAACTTGTTCAGGTCATTTCATAAACTTCACGAATCTGAACATTTCGTCGGGACCTTCGTCGTCGGGACGGTTTGTTTCATCCGGCGCGTCGTACTCGTCCTCGTGCGGGTCGCGGTGGTAAGCGCAGAAGAATTCGACGATCTGAAAGCCGCACTTGTTGACGTAGAAATGGATGTTGCGCTTCTCGAAATAGGGCGTGCAGGTCTCCCAGACGACCGTATCGGGATAGAGGCGCTCGACCTCGCGTCACGCGGCGGTCCCGACGCCTTTGCCGTGAACGTCGGGCGATACGAACAGCAGCTCCAGTTCGCCCCGCCTCGTCTGCTCGTCGATCTTCAATACCAGTCCGCCGACGGTCTTTCCGTTTTCACGGATACGGTAGGCGGCGCCTTCGTTGATGCAGCGCTCGATAGTCTTGCGGGAGATGATCTCGCCGTCCTCTTCAAAGTGATCGTCGCGCAAACCGAATTCCTCGACGGCGCCGTATTTAAAAGCGTATTGATTATCGAGGATGAACTGTTCGCGGTCGTCTTCGGTCAAAGGGGTAAGGGTCACGTTTTCTGCTTTCATGAATGCCTCCCAAACTTCTCTTGTCCTGAAATAAAGGAAATGTCCATTGGGTTCTCCTTCATAAAATGGAATGTGTATTACGCAATAACCTTATCCGAATATGGCATCAACAACTTTCTTATTTCAACCAGATTCACCGTTTGATATTTATC
>JAFTCT010000084.1 GCA_017454525.1 Clostridia bacterium | reverse complement strand
GCAGCTCTACGGCACCAACGACCCGACGCTCCCGCTCTTCAAGTGGGATTTCCTGGGTGAAAAGTACAACTCCACGCCCTCGAGCGACGGCGCGTATACCGTGAACGTCGGCGGCGGCTTCTACCGCTACCTGCGCGCTTATTGCGCGTACGCCTCCAGCAGATGGACGGCGCTCTTCGCCGAAGTGAACGTGACGGCTCTGAATCATGAGCACAGATTCGGCGACGCGACGGTCGTCAAGGAGCCGACCTACACCGAGACGGGTCTTGAGGAACGCGCCTGCGCGCTCTGCGGCGCACTCGAAACGTCGGTCATCCCCTGCGTTGAGGGCTTCGTGAAGGAAGGAAAGAAACTGTACTTCTATGAGAACGGCGCGACCGTCAAGGGCTGGAAGGAGATCGGCGGCAGGCAGGTCTACTTCTTCAAGGCGACCGGCGTGATGAACGTTTATCCCGAAGCCAAGATCGGCGGACTGATCTATACGTTCGAAGCGTTCGAATACGGGGAATACACTCTCTACGCGGGCGCATTGAAGGACAACACGAAGAACGGTCTGTATGAGGAACCGACGGGCATCGTTTACTATGAGAACGACGTTCCGGTCACCGGCTGGGTGGAGATCGACGGCAGACAGGTCTACTTCTTCAAATCCTCGGGTGTCATGAACAAGTATCCGACCGCGCTCATCGGCGGCGTGACCTACGAGTTCGAGGCGTTCACCTACGAAGGAATGACGCTCTACGCCGGAAAAGAGAAGACCGCGGATCCCGAGCCCGTCAAGAACGGTCTGGTCAAGGACAAGGACGGCGTCCGTTACTATGAAAACGGCGTCATGGTGACCGGCTGGGTCGAGATCGGGGGCAATATGCTCTACTTCAAGACGAGCAACGGTCTGATGAACCGCTACGCACATATTCTTATCGGACGCACCGAATACACCTTCGAGGCGTACGAGACCTTTGAAGGCACGCAGCTCTGGAGAGTTGCCGCCTGAAAAACGGCACAAGGGGGGTGTTTCATTTGGCGTATTTGCGCCAAATGAAACACCCCCGTCGACGTTTTGCTCCTCGGCTCACGCCTCAGTTTTGTCATATTGTTAGGCAATAAGCGTTCGCCTGTCCGGACAAAACCGCAAAAGTCGCGCAAAACGGACGGGATCCCGACCATCCGTTTTGCGGGGGCTGCTCATTTGCAGGCAAATGAAACAGCCCCTGCCCATTTGCGGGCAAATGAAACAAACCGGGAATTTTTGAAATAATCCCGAAAAAACGCTTGATTTTGCGGCGAACCTATGGTAAACTGAATTCAGCGACCAAAGGTTATTCAAAAAAACAAAAAAGGAGATATGACTATGTTCTGTCCGAAATGCGGTACACAACTTCCCGATGACGCGCAGTTCTGCGCGAAGTGCGGCGCACAGGTGAACGGCGCCCCGGCGGGCGCGCCCGCAGCCGCCCCCGCCAAACCGGCGAGAATCAGGGAACCCTATAAGGCGCCCGATACGCGCGGCTGGATCTCGATCGGCTTCACGACGCTCGTATTCCTGCTGATGTTCGTTCCCTTTATCGACGCCGGTCCGTCCGTTTCGCTTCTGGCTGTCGAAGCGTTCCAGATCCAGGCGCTCTTTGGCGTTGCGAAGATCTTCATGATCGTCTCGATCGCCATTTACTTCGGCAATCTCGTGCTGAACTTCATGGATCTCGGACTGCCCGCGATCATCAAAAAGTTCGTTCCTCTGGGCATGTATGCGACCTTCGTCTTCGCGCAGCTCTTCGTCTTCATCGGCTGCTGCATCCGCAACGGCGTGACGATGGGCGCCGCGTGGTATATCATTCTGCTCGTTGTCGGCGTCGCCGTCGTCTTCGAGCTGCTGCCCGGCCTCTTCGCCGTCTGCAAAAAGGACGACAAGAAGTAATACGTAGGACTTGCCCGCCCGGCGGGTACGGTAAAAAAGCTCTTCTGCGCAAAGGCAGAGGAGCTTTTTTGGAGAGATGTGCACTGCTTTTTCAAAAGCAGCAAACGTTTTATTGCCGGCGATTATTGAAGTTTGTTCTTTTTTGTTTATGATACTCACGTTTCTCGTCCGGTCAAGACGGGTATTGTTCCGTCATAGCCGCGGAAAAAATCCGCGCGCAAGAACCGCGAAAATACGGTTGAGTCCGGTGAAGTCCTTGAATCATATCAATGGTAAAGCGTTCCATACAGGCCTTGCAGTTTTATTTCGCGGATGTATATTGCAGCTTTTCAGTGTAAGATTTAGACTCAGCCCATTCGTTCGTCATCTGTCTGCTGTCGCGCCCATTCTTTCTTCATTTATGATGCGTGAGATCGGCGCTTTTGCGTCTGCTGCGCGTTTCGGTTTTCCGGGCGGATCAAAGGTGTACCGACCAGCCGGAGTCGATCTTTTCAT
>JAFTCT010000083.1 GCA_017454525.1 Clostridia bacterium | reverse complement strand
CTATGCTCGGCTACAGCGACACAAGCAATTTCTACAAAGCCTTCCGCGATTTCTACGGCAAAACGCCAAGGGAGTATTTGAAACTGCAGAATGACTGAAAAGAGTGTGGATTAGTTTCTGATATACTTTTCGTCGCCCAGCACATCTCCGTATGATACGTACCGTTCGACCGTCATATGCAGATCGTACTTTTCACGCATATCGGTGATCGTTTTCATCATCGGCGAGGCGTGATGGCGGTCGAGCGCCGCCTGATCCTCCCACGCGTCGATCAGAAGCACGGTTTCCGGATCATTTTTCGGAAAGAAATACTCATATCTAATATTGCCTTGCTCCGCGCGGATCGCGGCGACCGTACCGCCTTGTTCCATTTCGTAGGCAAATCTGCGCGCGCTGCCGTTTGTCCCTTTGTAATAGATGTTGATCGTGATCATTTCAGTTTACCGTATTCCTCATCCGAAACCGGCTCACACCATTCGGCCGAGGTTTCCTCGCCGCTAATCTCAAATGCGAGGTGGGAGAACCAGCTGTCAGCCGCCGCGCCGTGCCAGTGCTTGACGTTCGCCGGGATATTGACGACCGTTCCGGGCGTCAACTCGACGGGTTCTTTGCCTTCTTCCTGATACCAGCCGCGACCGCCGACGCAGATCAGCATCTGCCCGCCGCCCGATTTTGCGTGGTGGATGTGCCAATTGTTGCGGCAGCCCGGCTCGAACGTCACGTTGAAAACGGGGACCTGCGAAAGCGACAGCGGAGCGAGATAACTCTGTCCGACAAAGAATTCTCCGTAAGGATTAGGTTCGCCGATCGGAAAGAAGATCGTGTTCTGATACTCGTCCTTTTCGGAAAGCGCAGGCGTTTCTTCGTTCCAGATCTCTTTTGCCATTCGGAATACCGCCCAGCCCTTCGGCCAGCCGACGTACATCGTCGCGTGCGTAATGATAGAGGCGATCTCTTCTTTGGTGACGCCGTTTTTCTTTGCGTTTTGCAAATGGTAACCGAGAGAACTGTCGGTGATCCCAGACGCCATCAGCGAAACAACGGTGATTATACACTTCGTTTTGACGTCGATCGCTTCTTCGTTCCATACTTCGCCGAAAAGCACGTCGTCGTTGAGATGCGCGAACGCCGGCGCGAAATCGCCGAGTTGATCCCGCCCCGCGGTTTGTACTATCTTTTTGCTCATAATATGCTCCTTTCCGGGTTTGCTTTACTTTACGCCGAGCCCCATTTGATACGATTCCCTGTACGCGGGAGTATTCTTGATCTCGCCGGGTGTGTAAACTCCGATGCCATAAATTACGCCCATTTCTTTCGCGCCTTCCACGCAGTCGGCGTAACCGCGGAAGCATTCGAGCGTGCGTTCCTGTGATTCGCGTTCGTCGTCAGCGCAGGTGACTATGTAGTAAAACTCCTTGTTTTTGACTTCCGTCCATCTTGCGACGGTGCGGTCGATCAGCGTCTTGAGCTGCGCGTCGATGGAATAAAAATACACCGGACTTGAAAGCACGATCACGTCTGCGTCGATCATCTTCTGCAGGATCTCCGGCATATCGTCCTTCTTGGCGCACACGCCGCCGGATTTTTGACAGTAATAGCACGCGCTGCAATAGCCGATCTTTTTCTCGGCTACGCGGATCTTTTCAACTTCGTTTCCGGCTTCAAGTGCTCCGCGCATAAACTCATCGCAAAGCAGATCTGAGTTACCGCCTTTGCGCGGACTGCCGGACAGGATCAATACTTTTTTACTCATTTTGCCCCTCCTTATATTTTGTGATATAGATATTTTTTCGGAATGCTCGAAGCACTGTTTATTCCACATTCAGCAGGAAAGTCGCATAAAGAAGTCTGTGATCGGAGCATTCCGCATCGGACATACCGCTCGCAAACTCGGTGAAATCCCCGCTCACCACAATATTGTCCGGTGAAAAACCTTCAAACCGCCGAAAGGTAGAATATCGCCTGTCCGTACGGTTGACATAGTAGGCGCCTCCCAGATTTACGATTTCTTCAAGATCGAAGCAGTTAAAGTCTCCCGTAAGAACGTAGTGATCGAACCCTTCCAGCATTCTGCCGATGGTTTTCATCTGCTCGATCCGCACCGAGCGATTCTCATAAGAAAGATGCGTGACCAATACGTCCAGCTTCAGACTATCAACGGATACGACCGCATGCCCGACCGAGCGCTTTTCGCTGTTTCCCGATTCAAGGGGGATCACTTCAAAGCTTTCGATCGGGTAACGGGACAGGATCGCCGTTCCGTACTCCCCGCCGCCGAGGGGGATCGCTTTTGCAAAAGCGTAGTAGGGATACCCCGCAAGACGGGCAAGTTCTGCCGGCTCATCCGTATTCCCGGAGCGCTCGCAGTTCACGTCAACCTCTTCAAGCCCGATGATATCCGGTGATACGTCGCTGATCGCCTGTGCGATTTTTTCCAGCCCTTCCGCACCGTATTTAATGTTGAAGGTCGCAATAACGATTTCCGTGCCGCCGGGTTGTTCGGGGGATTCTTCCTCGCTTTCTTTCGCGGATCCGTTTGCCTCGTTATTATCGTCGGGTGAAAGATGAGCTTCGGCTTTTGTATCCATTGGCGCCTCTGAGTTTTGAAGGTGCGCCGGCTGACCGCATGAGCAAAGCAGAATAACTGCAGCGAACACCAGCGCCGCCGTAATCCTTCTCATTTTGAATATCCCAGTCCCTTGACCCAGTCGCGAACGTCCTTTTCCGAATCCGCGACCTTGCTTCCGCGAATGGAAATGGCGTCGCCGGTCTTGACGTCAGCGCCTTTTGCAAGCGTTTTGATCGTCGAAAGACTGCTTGCTCCGTCCGAACTGCCTTCATGCGAGAAGAACGGGATCACCGTTTTACCCGAAAGATCGACGCTCTCAAGGAAGGTCCACATCGTCATTGGCAGATCGTACCACCAGACCGGGAAACCGATGAATACCGTATCGTACTTTTCCATTTGTTCCGTAGTGAGGGATACGTTGATCGCGGGACGGACGCCGTCGTCTTTTTCTTTTTTGGCGCGGTTCGCCGTGTCGTTATAGCTTTCCGGGTATTCGTCTTTGGCAAGTACGCGGATGATGTCGCCGCCTGTCTCGTCGGCGATCCAGTGCGCCATGCTGTCAAGATGTCCCGACCAGCTGAAGTAAACGACAAGGACTTTTGTATCCTTCGTGAGGTTTTCCTCCGCGTTTTGCGTGGCGCGGTTCCGTTCGGCGCATCCGGCAAAGAGCGAGGTAAGCATAACGATCGAAATGATAATCGCTGTAAATCTGATCTTTTTCATAACTGATTCCTTTCTTTATTCGGGCATTCTATTGATCGATATGTAATATCTTTCGCCTTCGCTTCGCGCCGCCTCTTCGCGCAGACGGTCGATCTCCTCGTAATGCTCGCCGAGCAGTGCGACGAGTTCGCCGTCGATGCCGCCGGAGCGGACGTTTTCATTCAGCACGCCAAATGCTTCCTCGCGGCTCATTCCTTTGCGGTATGGGCGTACCTCGGTGATCGCGGAGAAGATATCGGCGACCGCCATAATGCGCGAACCGGTATCGAGATCGGCGGCGGATAAGTGGAACGGATATCCTTTCCCGTTCAGTTTTTCGTGATGAAAACCTGCCCACTCTGAAATCTTTTCAAAGCCCTCGACGTTCATTGTGTTAAGTCGGGTGTAATACGGATGTTCTTTTATGATATTGAACTCTTCTTCCGTGAGCCGTCCCGGTTTTTCAAGGATCGCGCGCGGCACCTTCAGCTTGCCTATATCGTGCAGATGCCCCGCGATCTTCATCATTTTACATTCGTCGTCGCTCATTCCGGCAAAGCGCGCAAGCGCCTCAGCCGACGCGGCGACGCCTGCGGAATGCATGGCGGTAAACGACGAGCGGTAGTCGATAATGTGCGACATTATGACCGTCATTTCAACCGCGCGGTCAAGCGACAGATCCTCTATATCCCCGACAAAATAGTTCAGAAAATGAGGATTGTATCGCAGATCCATCCAGATAAATTCAGTTTCGCTTACGCGCAGGAACGCGTCGACCGCCTCCTCCGAGAACTCCGTACCCCTTACTGCCGTTACCGCTTCCCGTATGCCTTTAACCTGATTCAGAACAGACGCATCTTTACGCAAAAGAGTTGAAACGACGTCGGCAAGGTGGATGACAGATGCTATCCGCGCGTACGTATTGTATTTTTCAAAGTCATCTTTCGGTATGGACAGATAATAGCTCCAACTGCTCTGGCAATAGCGGACGATGTTTCCGGTCTCTTTTCCTCCGGGGAAGCTATCGATCATCCGTGCGCCGATCTCAGACACGTTTTTTGCGTTGCTTTCAAGCTCCTCAATACTTCCCGGGTCATCCATCGTGATAAACCCTATATCGTGCGTCAGCGCCGCCATACGGGAAAGCTGCAGCATCCGCTCGTCAAAGCCCGCCTCGCGGCCGATCATATACGCCATATACGCCGTCTGCTGGTGGTGGTTTTCGATATTCGGGTCGATCATATTCAGCGCTTCGGCAAGCGAGCCGTTCAGCGAGCGCATGGTTGTAAAGCGTCCGTCCATTTGAGTTCCCTTTCAATAATCAAGTCCGTCGATCCATTTTTCAACGGAGGTTTTGACCTCGGTGTTATTGTTCTGACAGTCCGCTCCGCGTATCGCGAGCCCGGTCAGCACCTCGGCTCCCGGTACGGCAGAGGCGAGCTTTCTGTCAAAACCCGACAGCCCGCTGCCTTCGTGCGTGGAAAACGGAACGAGCTTTTTTCCGGAAAGATCCGCGCTTTCAAAGAACGTATAGCAGATCATCGGCCAGTCGCCCCACCATACGGGAGCGCCGACGAAGACCGTGTCGTATTTTGAAATGTCTGGCAGATCGCCCTTGATCTTCGGACGGGCTTTTTCGTTCTGTTCTTTTTTGGCGACGTCGGTCAGGGCGTTGTAGGTGTAAGGATAGTAGTCTGTTTCAGGCAGGATCTCATAAAGATCGGCGCCTGT
>JAFTCT010000082.1 GCA_017454525.1 Clostridia bacterium | reverse complement strand
GCTCGGAAGGGTGCTGCACGACGCCGGTCTGCACATGAAGAACGGCTATAACCGCGCGGACAACTGAACGCGGCGCAGGCGCGCCGTAACGCAAAAAGGGGTGTTTCATTTGGCGTATTTTCGCCAAATGAAACACCCCCGTCGACGTTTTGCTCCTCAGCTCACGCCTCGGTTTTGTCATATTGTTAGACAATAAGCGTTCGCCTGTCCGGACAAAACCGAAAAGTCGCGCAAAACGGACGGGATCCCGACCATCCGTTTTGCGGGGGCTGCTCATTTGCAGGCAAATGAAACAGCCCCCTTTGCTTGCCGTTACTTTGCTCCCGGTTTCTCGCCGGGCTTTTTGGTATCCTGAAGATCCTCTTCCGTCATCGCTTCGATCTGCTTGATGACACAATCATTGCCGCGGATCAGCCAGGTCTCGTACGAGGAACAGTAGGGACACTGTCTGCCGTACTTTACGGTCTCATAGTTCCTTTTGCAGGAATCGCAGAAGGTGACCGCAGGGACCGTTTCGATGATCAGTTCCGACTCCGACAGTACCGGGTGCCGGGGCTTGAAATAGTTCCATCAATCGGTGAACAGATCGGTCATGATCCCGGAGACCTCTCCGACCTGCAGGGTGACTTTTCCGATCTTCACAATTCTTTTCTCTTTTGCCGTTTCTTCGAGCGTTTTTGCCAGATGAAGGACGATGCACATTTCGTGCAAGACTTGCTCCTCCGGAGGATCACTTCTTTGCGATCGCGTTTTCGGAAGGAGTCTGCGTCAGTTTTTCCTTCTTGAACGGATTGACGATCCTGAACATCCTCTTGACGGCGTATTTCGCGACCTTGCCGAGTTTATCCTCGCATCTGACCATATCGGAAGCGTGCGGCAGATCACGCGACAGCTGAATCGCGTCGAACTTGCAGCGCGTCGTGCAAAGACCGCATCCGATGCAGCGGTTGAGATCGACAATGCTCACGCCGCATCCCAGGCAGCGTTTTGCTTCGGTCCTGGATCGCCCGCGCGCCGGCGCGGGCGGCGCGCCGCGCATCGACGTCCGAATCGACGTCGGCTTCCATCACGGCGATGCGCAGCCGGTCCTTCAAGTCGGCGATCGTACGCTCGAGCAGCGTCGTTTTCCCCGCGCCCGGAGACGCCATCAGATTGATCAGCAGCGTCCCTTTCTCTTTCAGTTCCGCCCGCAGCGCCTCCGCGTCCCTGTCGTTGGACGCGGTGACCGTTTCCTTCAATTCGATGATTTTCATTTATTCGCGATCTCCTTTTTCGATCACGCGCGTGATCGAGATGATGCACTGCACGTCGTTTGAGGGGTCGTCCACTCTGTCGCACTTCATGAACAGCTTGCGCACGCCGCCAGGCGTGTTCATCCTGAACGCGGTCTCAAAGGAAACGCCCTCACTGACCGATCTCTTCGTCATTTCGTGCAGACTCTTCGCGTCCTCTTCCGCAACGCGCGCAAAGAACTGCCCGCTCGTCAGTTCGTGCTCCAACTGAGTCCGGCTGATCTGCAGATAGTCTCCGAGCCCGTGCGCGCCGATCTGAAAATCGAATCCATTATTGCTGCGCAGAAGGAAGATGATCGTGCCGGAAAAGTAGCGCTCCATGATGCGCATATGGTTGTTGAGGTTGGTGATCTCGGTGACGTCCCGCGTGGAGCCGTAAAAACGCTTGCAGCCATCCGTCTCGCCGAGGAAATAGAAATGGATGAGAAAACGCGAAGTCTTGCCGTCGCTTCGTGAAAAATTGAGCACGCCGCTCGTTGCGCCGTTCAGACGGTCCTGCATCGCTTTACGCAGCATCGCGTGCAGTTCCTCCGCGTCCTGCGCGGGCATGAACTGCTCGATCGAGCAGAGCCTGCTGCCGAAATCCTTTACACCGACCGTTTCGTAGAACTGCTGGTTGTACCGGATGATATCCACGTGACCGTCTTTCCAGGAATAGATCGCAACGGGTCCGATGATGTTGTTGAGCATCGCGTCGCTGTATACGGTATCGTTCAAGAATTCGCGCACGCGGAACTGCTCGTTGCTTTTCGCGACGAATCCCGCGGTGTCGATCGCGTCGGGCGATGAAACGAGACGTTCAAAACCGGCGGGCGGCATCGGACGGTAGAAATAGAAGCCCTGGATATACCGACATCCGATGCTCATCAGATAATCCTTCTGATCCTCCGTTTCGACGCCTTCGACGATGATCGGAACGTCGAGCGTTTTCGCCATATTCACGACCGATTCGAGGATATGCATCCCTTTCTCGGCGCTGTCTTTATTCATACGTAAGAACTTTGCGTCAAGTTTGATCACGTCGAAAGACATTTCGTGCAGAACGTTCAGCGAGGAATAGCCGCTGCCGAAGTCGTCCATGATGACCGTAAACCCTCTGCGGCGCAATTCCTGGATCGTCGACCGGACAACGTCGGAGTTCTCGGCGCACGCCGACTCGGTGATCTCGATCTTCAACGATTTCGGCGGAAGATCGTATTTGGTGATCAGGCCGGAGAAGTGATCGGGCACATCGATCGTGAAGATATCAATAAGCGAGATATTGACCGAAACGGGGATCAGAAATTCCCCTGCGTCGCTGCGCTTCTTTTGCCATTTGCAGACGTCTTCCCAGACGTACTTGTCCAGGTCTGCGACAAGACCGTACTTTTCAAGGACCGGCACGAACACCGCGGGAGAAACGAAACTCCCGTCGGACCTGCGCCAGCGCGCAAGCGATTCTGCGCCTACGATCTTTCCCGTCGACGCGCGGCACTGCGGCTGCAAATAGAAGGTGATCTCTCCTTCTCTCAGCGCGCGCTGGAAATCAGAGAGGATATGGAAATCCTCCGCGGTCTGCTTATACATCGAAGGATCGAAACATCTGATGCGGTTCTTGAAATCGCCCTTCGCCTTCTGACAGGCGAGCGCCGCTCTGTCGTAGAGATTGAGCAGCGAAACGCTGTTGTCGGCGACCGCGTAGCCGATGAGCGGAAGGAAACCGAGCGAAACGCCGTATTTTTTCGACGCGTTGACGGTGCGGGCGTACAGATCATTCACCGTCACGGTCTTCTCGGGGAGGATGATGCAGAAATCGTCCTGTCCGAAATAGCCGGCAATGCCGCCGCATTCCTCCGCCGTCTCCTTGAAGCATCGTCCGATCACGGCGAGCACGTTGTTGCCGTTCTCCCTGCCGTACCAATCGTTGAAGATCATGAAGTTCTCGAGATCGAGCGACGCGAAAATGAAATGCTCGCCGAAGGAAGCGCGCGTTTTCTCCGCTGACGCAAAGAAGTCTTTTTGCTGCAGCAGTCCCGTCAAAGGATCCGGTTCGGCGCTTCTGTCCGTCACGAGCGACGAACCCGTCAGACGGTCGACCCTGTTCTGAATATCAAAGATATAGCAGAGCACGTGTCCTTTTTCAACGCTGTGCTGCTTGCCGCCTATCAGGATCTGTTTGAGCTGACGCCAGTCTCCCTCGGTATTCTTTGCGCGATAATCGAGCGTCAGCACACCCGGAAAAGCGGAACTCTCCAGACGGTCAAAGATCGTCCCGGCGTCCATCATCGCAAGATATTGCTCACGGTCGGCGGGAAAAATGAGATGATCCGCGGCAAAACCGCAGAAATCGTCGATCTGACCGGACGTCTGCGGAAGAATATACTTCTTGTCGATGTTATAAATGAATTTGAACGAATTCTCTGCATAGTTGAGATCAATCAGTTCATCAAAGGATGAGTTGTTCAGAAAATCCACCAATGATGACAGATTCAACATTTGAAAGATGTCAAGAATGCCGACGCTCATATTTCCTCCTGAATACCTCAAGACTCACGGAAATGCGATACTGTTACGAGTATATTATACAAAAGAACTGAGGTTTTGTCAAGTATTCCCGACGTTTTTACCATATCGCACGCGCCGATTTAACGCGTTTTTCAGCCCATAGCCGGCATTTTTCAAAAAAATTAAGAAAATGAAGAGTTTTTTTTGAAAAGCACTTGAAAAATCAACTTTTCTATGCTATAATCTTCCGGCGTCGGGAGCGCGTCCGGACATCCGGACCGCCTCTGTCAACGGTAATACGGAGAGGTATCGAAGCGGTCATAACGGGGCTGACTCGAAATCAGTTTGTGGGAAACCACACGAGGGTTCGAATCCCTCCCTCTCCGCCATGAAAGAAACCGCTTTTGTCCGGTAGACAAAAGCGGTTTCTTTCAGTTATATTCGCCTGCGGCGAGTGATATTGGACTTCGCCCGGTTATATTCGCTTCGCGAGTGATATTGCGCTTCGCGCAGTTTGGAGGCGAGTATAAAATAACTTCTCGCGTCAGCGAGAAATATAACTGTCCCGAAGGGACAATATCACTGCGCCGCAGGCGCAATATCACTTGATAATTTCACATTTTTATGTTATAATGAACCGTGAAAAGAACTCAACAAATCGGGATTTG